>JBBSIK010000055.1:0-10557 GCA_038232115.1 Chloroflexia bacterium | reverse complement strand
GATCCGATGACCGGCACTCTGCAAGCCGAAACTACCCTCTTCGAGGGCACCGGCGCCCAAACAGGCACGGGAGCCGGCGCTCGATGGGGCGACTACAGCAGCATGGTTGTAGACCCAGCCGACGAATGCACGTTCTGGTTTACCACCGAGTACTACCGGACATCCGGTCAAAGGAACTGGCGCACACGCATAGGTTCCTTCAAGTTTCCTAATTGTGTAGCAGGGGGCACTGCCACACCCGTGGCGAGCGCAACTGGCACACCGCCCACGGTCACACCTTCCGCCACCGCATGCGCCAGTGGCATAACGTTTAACGGTTCGATAACTAATACCGACCCGACGATGACCGGGCGCATAGCGCGTAATAACCCTCCCAGCCAGTGCGGGACCACTAACTCTTGCGCGCCCACGGACACATTCGTGCGGCATTACGATACTCATACGTATACGAACAACACGGCGTCGTCGCAGTGTATCACGGTCAACGTGGACAACATGTGCGGGGACAACACGCTAGCCAGCGCCGCGTACCTGAACAAGTTTGATCCGGCCAACCTCTGCGCCAATTACCTGGCGGACTGGGGTACGCTTGGCGGGCCGAACTACAGCTACTCATTCAACCTCGCCGCCGGACAATCTGCGGTTATCGTGCTGTACGAACTTTCGTCCAACGTGGGTTGCCCCAACTACAACGTGCGTGTTGGGCCAAGCCAGTGCAGTGCAGCAGGCACAACCACCGAAACACCCACCAACATAGCTACTGGCACATCCACCAACATAGCTACTCAGACAGGTACAGCTACAACCGTAGCTACTGCCAGCAATACGCCCATCAATACAGCTACCGGCACAGCTACGACCGCAGCCACTCAGACGAGCACAAGCACAAGCACCAGGACAGCCATAGTCACTACAACTACAGTACCCACCAGCACAGCCAGTGCTACCACTACTACAGCACCTAGTGCCAGTGCCAGTGCCAGTGCCACAGCTAACATAACAGCCTGCGCGATCAGCTTCCCTGATGTGCAGCCAGGCTCTACCTTCTACTCCTATGTGAGCTGTCTCGCCTGCCAGGGGGTGATTGGTGGGTTCCCTGATGGCTCTTACAAGCCCTCCATCAACATCACAAGAGGGCAAATATCTAAGATCGTGAGCAATGCCGCCCGCTTCAACGAAGACCCAGGTACTCAGATATACTCTGATGTCCCTCCTGGCTCTACTTACTACCCCTTCATCAATCGTCTCACGAGGAGGGGCATAGTGGCAGGGTATCCTTGTCCCACAAGGCCAGGTGATGCATGCCCAGGTGATACTCCTTGCACACCAGAGAACCCAGCATTGTTCCGTCCTGAACTGAACGCCACGAGAGGGCAGCTAGCCAAGATCGTGTCCAACGCGGCAGGGTTCTCCGATGCTCCGACTGGACAGACCTTCTCTGATGTGCTACCTGGCTCTACGTACTACGACTACGTACAGCGTCTTGCCGGCAGAGGAGTGATAGGGGGCTACACATGTGGAGGAATGGATGAGCCATGTGACGGACAGCGTCGCCCGTACTACAGACCTGGTGTGCAGGTGACCAGAGGAGAGACTGCCAAGATCGTCTCCATCACCTTCTTCCCCAACTGCCAGTCCGTGAGTACCGACGCTACACGACCGTAAGTAGGCCGGGCAAAGCAGATAAACGGCTATCCGGCTATATTGAAGAGAGGCCCTACATCATGCAGGGCCTCTTTCGTTTATAATGTCCTGATTTCCTATGCGGCACGAGATTTACCCTTTCGTTACATAGACGAGGAGAAACAGCTATGAGCAAGATCGGCAAGGACGTAAAGATTACATGGTACGGACACGCTACTTTCCTTTACGAGACGCCCGGCGGCAAGCGCGTCATGGTGGACCCGTGGGTGCAGGGCAACCCCGCTTGCCCGGACGACCTCAAGACGGTGACTGACCTCGAGGTTATTTTAATCACACACGGCCACTTCGACCATATTGACGATGCCGTCCAGACAGCCAAGTCCGCCAAACCGAAAGCCGTGGTCGGCATATTGGAGTTGTGCAGCTGGCTGGAGAAGAAAGGCGTCGAGGGCTGTGTGGGGATCAACAAGGGCGGCACGGTGGCTGTAGAAGGCATCCGCGTAACTATGCTGCACGCCGACCACTCCTCTGGCATCACCGAGGATGACGGCTCTATCGTATACGGCGGTGAGGCGGTGGGCTACTTGATAGAGTTTGAGAACGGCTTCAAGATATATCAGTCCGGCGATACGGCGATCTTTGGGGATATGTCTCTTTATGGGGAGCTATTCGCGCCCGACCTGGCCGTGCTGCCTATCGGTGATTACTTCACGATGGACCCCCGCCAGGCTGCCCGCGCCTGCGAGATGCTCGGCGTCAAGCAGGTCATCCCCAGCCACTACGCCACCTTTCCGGTGCTTACCGGCACCCCCGACATGCTCCGCGCAGAGCTAAAGAAACTCGGCTCCGATTGCCAGGTGGTGGAGATGAAGCCGGGTGAGACGATAGATTAAAACGTGAAACGTGATGGCTGCTGGTAGATGGGCGCTTACGCATGGACGATACTGCCTGCCCGCTAGATAATCCACCCGTCGCAAGCTCAGGACCCATTGTCTGTCGTCCTTGCTCTGTTTAGCAGTCAACGGCCCAGGCTATAACTCTGGGGCAAAAGGCAGTCTAAATTACGGTTCCGGGAAGCAACCACTATTTTGCGCACGCCTGCCAGGAGAGGAGGGGGAACAAAGTATAATACCGATTAGGACTAAGGTCACTTCTCACATCGGGCTATTTTGCCTTATTGTTGTAAGTAACAGAGATGGAGGTTCTGTTGGCCTGCCTATGGACGCATCTAGTGACCCACTTCAAAATAACGACTACAAGTTCTGGCTCACCTTTGAACAGACTGCGGTGGGTATCGCCATCGTGCGCCCAGACGGACGCCTCATGCGAGCCAATCCTGAACTGTGCTCTTTTCTCGGGTACAAGGAGAGCGAGCTACAGGAGCTTCGCCTCGACGACATCACCCACCGCGATGATCGTGAAGTCGAACGGTCCCTTTCCAAGCGCCTGAACAGCGGCGAACTGCCAACCTATCGTACCGAAAAGAGGTTCATCGGTCGCAACAGCAAGGTAGTGTGGGGCCTACAGTCTACCTCTCTCTTACGTGATCGCTTGGGCAAGCCTCTGCAATATATTCTGATTATACAGGATATAACCGCACTGAAGGCCGCACAGGAAACTCTCGAACCCGCAGCCGCAGCGCAGCAGCCTTCGCCCTCCAAAGACACTATCTCTGATGACGCCATACTCCTGCAATTCCTCTCGGCGCTGCCCATTGGTATGCTCGTGGTTGACCATGAGGGGCAGCCCTATTTCGCTAACGATGCTGCTCGCCGCATTCTGGGCCAAAACATCGCCCCCGGAGCAGAAGAAACCACAGATGGCGAACCTTCTGAGAAATATACCGCATACAAGTCAGGCACTGACGAGCAGTATCCCATAGAAGATGCGCCTATTTCACGAGCGTTGATGGGCCATAGCGTGGTAGTGGGAGACCTGGAGATACACGGCCCGGATGCTGCGGTGCCGGTGCAAGTATGGGCCGCCCCCGTTTACGACGCGCAAGGCAAGCTTACACATGCGATAGCGGCTATCAGCGAGCGGCCACAGAGCGAACGACCTGTACACATTCAAGCGGATGATAGCTCGCTGGCGAGATTACTCAGATTTGCCGCGGATGTCGCCACGGCTATCAGCCTGACGAGTGACTTGCACGAGGCAATGCAGATATGCTTAGAGAAAGTCTGCGATATGACCGGGCTGCCTGCTGGACACATGCTACTTGCTCGCGGCGACCACAAAGCGCATGGTGGGGCTTACGTGCGACTAACGACTTCCAGTGTGTGGCACGTGGCCGAACCCGATAGGTTCCGCGATTTCCGCAGGGCCAGCGAGGCTATGACTTTCGGGCCGGGGGAAGGATTGCCGGGTCATGTGCTCGCCACCCGTGAAGCCGCCTGGACCACCGATCTCAACCCGCGGACGACATCTTCACGAAGCAAGCATGGCCACGCGGCGGGCATCACTACCGAGCTAGCATTTCCACTGGTTGCCGAAGGCGTTGCTCTGGGCGTGATGGAGTTTTTCTCCCACGAGGCCGTGGAGCCAGACCCTGCTTTTCTTGAGGTGATGGCTCAGATTGGGGCGCACATGGGTAACGCCATACTCCGCCGCACAGCCGCCGACGAACTGGCACGCACCCGCACTCGTTACGAGACTTTTAGCGAGATCACGGCGGACTTCGTTTCGGCGCATGATGTTGAGGGCAAGTATATCTTTGCAGGCAAGGCAGGTCAGCTACTTCTTGGGTACAGCGCCCAGGAGCTTGCCGGCAGCAGCGCGCTTACCTACTGCCATCCGGAAGACGTGGCTATGCTGGAACGCGCTTTCAGCACATATCTGGCAGGCTCCGACGAACAAATCAACATCAAGTACCGCACCCGTCACAAGAACGGCGAGTACGTCTGGATGGATATGTCCGCCCAACCTCTCACTGGCACTTATGGACGCGGGCGCGAGATCATTTGTGTAGCGCGCTCGTCACAGGAACAGTCGCTCGATACCCAGCCACAGGAAGTCGCGCCCACTGAGGAGCCTGTATCCGTTACACAGACTATATCTGACGCGGGATCAGAGATCAGTACAACGTCTCACAACCTCCAGTTCCCACCTCCCACACCCTACTTCTTTGCACAACCGGAAGCCGAAGAACCCACCAACAAAGATACACTTACGGGCCTTCACGACCGCGAGGTTACCGACGAACTGCTGACAACCAAGCTGACCAGCCGCAGGGCCTCTACCTTCCCTGTGGGTTGCCTCTTCATAGATGTAGATAATTTCGATGCCCTTAACAGCGCCTATGGCGAAGAGCGATGTAATGAGGCGCTGAAACGGGTCGCTGGCCTGATCGAGGAGACATGCCGTGATGATGACTTCCTGGGGCGGCACTCGGGAAGCACGTTCGTGATCGCGCTGCCAAACACTGATGCAGCAGGCACAATCATCGTGGGCGAGAAAGTGCTACGTAAGGTCCGAGCGATAGATTGGAGTGAACTGGGCATAGAGGAACCGCTGAGGGTGAGCATTGGCGGCACGAGCATCCGGCATGGCAACACCATGGACCTCCCCGAATTGATGGAGATGCTGGGATCTCAGCTACTACAGGCTAAAGGCTCGGGTGGCGATTGCATCATCATGAACGCACGTGAGGCGGCTCGCCAAAGCTCCGTCATTGACCCGCTCGGTGGGTGGACGCACACTCTACGAATCGCCCTGAATGGGCAGATCCCAGGTGCCGCCCCCGGCACATCGCGCCCGCCGGAATCTGGCAACCAAGGCGATTAGCCCACATTCTCTCTAGGCGAGTCGAAAGTGAAAAGTTGAAAGTAGTTTTCACACGTCACGAATCGGTGCTTTCCAACTTTCCAACTTTCCACTGCCAACTCGCTTCCCCGAGGTAATAGCCACACCGGCTAGCACCAACCCAAGTCCGGCCACCGCGACCAGCGTCACAGTCTCGCCCAGGAAGAGCGCGCCCCACAGCAGGGCGAAACCCGGCAGCAGGTATGTAACCAGCAACACCCGCGTGGCTCCCACTCTCGTCAGCAGCCAGTAATACATCATCGAGGCCAGAGCGGTGCCCGCTACCGCGAGTGTTGACACTGCGGCAAGAGCGCGCAACGACGGCACCCTGTCCGGCAACTGGAAAGCCGCCAGTGGCACCAACATGAGCGCGCCCGCGACGAGCTGCCCGGTCGCCGATACACTCGAAGGCACACCCCGCAGAGCACGCTTGCCGAATATGCCGGAGACCGCATAAGAAAGTGCCGCCAGCAAGCACGCACCCTGACCCACGATGTAGAGTAAGCTTTCGTTTGCCGTCAATAAATTACCGCTCACCACCAGGACTACGCCGGCCATGCCACACAGCAAGCCCACGAATCGCGCCCGGTTGAGCCGCTCGGAAGAGGCAGGCAGGAGTGCTAGCAGCAAGGCCGCCCACAGGGGAGCACAGGCGTTGTAGATGGCTGCCAGCCCACTGTTGATATATGTCTCGCCCCATGTAATCAGCACGTAAGGCACGGCACAGTTCAGCAGGCCCATGACGGTGATTGGCCGCCAGTTTGCCCGAAGAGACGCAAGATGGCCCTTCCTGGGGGCGTTCACCGCCAGCAGCACGATGGCAGCCACGGCCAGGCGCATCTCCACAAGCGCAAAGGGCTGCAACTCGGCCCCTCCGATCTTGATAAACATGAAGGACGCGCCCCACACCGCACCCAGCAGCAGTAATACCCAGTATTCTTTAGACGACATGCTTCCCCTCTGTAACTCTCCATGTTAGGGGCTAGGGGTCAGGAAAGAACCCAGATAATAATCTTTGCGTTTCCGCCTTTACTAACTCCTAACCCCTAGCCTCTAGCCCCTTGTCTCTTGCCCCTGATCTTAACTGATCAACTCTCATCACCCATTTCTTATCACCCATTAATGATACTGCCTGTGGGCAAACTGGGCTATCCGTTTCTTGCGCCCAAAAGTGACAACCGGCCAGATTATGCCCAGCTCACGCTGAGTGGGAGAGGCCGGGTGTGGACGAATATCCTATGCAAACTAGGACTATATACCCTTAGCGGTGGCCCTGATTGGCCGCTATAATGCCTGTAGCGATCCTGGATTAGTACCACTCCCGCTTTTTAGGCAAACTGCGGCGTCAAGTAGTAGCAGCCAGATCGCAACGATTACCCAAACTACGATAGGAGCACCGGGTGTGACTAGCTCCCAGTCTACAAATTCGTTCACTCATCAGCCAAGGCAGCCAGGCGACGACCCTGATGCCGATATGAGCGTTAATGGCGCCTCCGCTGTACAACAAGCCACGCTGACTCGCCTGCCCTGGACCACAGGAGGGGTTATAGATTCCTCCACCGCAGGCGCTTACGCACAGAACGGCGATGGCAACGCCTATCCTGACAGCTACCCCAACGTGCAAACCAACGCCGACCAACAGGGCTATAGCAATGCCCATGACATCCTTGAAGATATACCCCAGGCAGGCGGCATTTTCTCTATCAGCGCAGGGCCTATGCCGGAGGAGATACCTGGCTTTCCTTATCCTGAGCCGGAAACCAAGTTTCCGCAGTACGCAGCCAGCGTGACGAGGGATCAGGGATCGGCACAACGTCTCCCGACCCCCGACCCCCGGCCCCTAGACCCTACTTCGCAGCCGCAGAACGCTATCCAACAGCCTTCGATCAGGCCAATATCGCCACTAGGCTCGGCGCCCGCAGCACAACCTCGGCAGCAGGTGCAGCAGCCGTGGCAGCAACCTATGCAACCTGTGCAACCTGTCAGCGCGCCACTGAGCACGCAACCCAACCTGAACCCACAGCAAGGCACGCAGCCAAATCTATCCTTGAGTGCGCTGAATGCTCTTAACAGCATGGCCGCCGCCAACGCTGCCGCAGGCAACGGTGTAGCGACCACGGGCCGCCTCTCGCCCGGCCTGCTTTTCAGCGACAAACTCCAGACGGGCTACCTCGATCCGATGGAGACGATGTTCGCCGAGCCGCGCACAGTCGCGGAGACGGGCATCAACCAGGGCCTTGTAGCTGATCTCGTCATCAAGACGATGTATTTCACCTCATACCTTAGCGGCCAGGAAATCTCGGCGCTAATACGTCTACCCTTCTATGGCGTCATAGATCAGGTGATAATCCTGATGAAGAAGGAGCAGTTGTGCGAGGTGAGTGGCACTGCGGGCCTGGGCGAAGCAGGCTACCAGTACATCCTCACCGTAAAGGGCATGGAGCGCGCCCATCAGGTGCTTGCCCGCTCCAGTTACGTCGGCCCTTGCCCCGTGCCTCTCCAGCGATATATAGACATGCTACATGTGCAGACATCCAAGAAGCCCGTCATCAACCGCGAGGTGGTAGATACTGCGCTCAGAGGGCTGGTTATTAGTGAGGACCTCAAGGATCAGATTGGCTCCGCTGTGAACGCAGGCAAATCGCTCTTCCTGTTCGGTGCGCCCGGTAACGGTAAGACCCTGCTCACCGAAAAGATAGCCACTATGCTTGGCGGCTACATGGCTATTCCATATGCTATTGAGGCGGACGGGCAGATAATCCAGCTATTCGACCTCAACAGCCACAGGCCGTTCGTGCCGCCAGGGGTAAGCGAAACCGACGTGGAGCGTGCCGAGCTCAGCGACAGACGCTGGCTGCGTGTGTATCGCCCTGTCGTAATCGTTGGCGGTGAGTTGACGATGTCCTCTTTGGACCTCATTTACAACGAATTGGCGGGCTTCTACGAGGCCCCCTTCCAGCTAAAGGCGAACGGCGGCCTCTTTCTGATAGACGACTTTGGCCGCCAGCAGGTAAGCCCGCAGGCGCTACTCAATCGCTGGATCGTGCCACTGGAGAAGAGTGTTGACTTTCTTACGCTCAAGACGGGCAAGAAGCTACAGGTGCCGTTCGAGCTATTTCTAGTGCTTTCGACCAATCTGCAACCGGAGGACCTGATAGACGATGCCTTCCTGCGCCGTATTCAGAACAAGCTGAACGTGCCCGACCCTACGGCGCAGCAGTTCTACGAGATATTCGTGGCTATGTGCAAATCCCTGAACGTGCCGTTCGACCAGCAAGGCTTCACATACCTGGTAACCAGGCACTACATGGAGGTGAAACGCCCTTTCCGCGCCTCCCAGCCCCGCGACCTATTGCGGCAACTTACGGGTATCGCCCGCTACCGCAATGTGCCCCCCGAAATGACCCAGCAGTTGCTGGACGCCGCTTGCAGCACCTATTTTGTAAACGCGAAACCCAAAGCTAGTTGAAAGTGGAAAGTGGACGGTTGGAAAGTAATCAGTTGTGATTCGTGAAAACTACTTTCAACTTGCCTGGAGAGGGAACCATGTACGAGAGGATAGACGAAAAAGGCAAGCTGTACACGCCGAGGGTGCGAACAGCCAACGTAGAGGTGGAGATATCCACAGTGCAGGGGCTAGTGCATGGCTACGTGCATGTGAAGTCGCAGAGACGGGTGAAGGACGAGCTAAATGACGAGAGGGAAGAATTCCTGGCCATGACGAACGCCAACCTACGCGCGCACCACGATAGCATCCCACGTGAAGTGGAGTTTGTAGCGGTGAACAAGCACCACATTATCAGCCTGGTGCCTATAGACGAACCTCGATGGTCGCCCGACGAGGAATAGAGCGACTCTTGAGAGACAGTTCCAGGCACTGATACAGCAGCAGAGGATAGAGGTCAAAGCAGAATGATCCAGCCATTGAGCAGCGTACAACCCCAAATAACTCCATTACCACAACAACAGAGCGCACCCCGCCTGACGAGGGATCAGGGATCAGTACAACTTCTCCAGACCCTCAGCCCTCAGTCCCTGGAACCGACTTCGCAGCCACAGCCCGTGCCCAACCAAACTGATAAGCTAGCCACCGGGCAGCTTACTGTTAACTCGGCGGGCAACAACTGGTCCATGAGCAGCAACGGCCAGGGTCTGCAAGCGCCGCCTCACCTTATTCAGGCCCTCGCACAGCGCATACTATCGGGCTTCCCGCAGAACATGATACTGGAGCGTAAGCCCGAGATCGAGCAGATGCTGGCGGGACGCTTCATGGCGGTGCTCTCGCAGGTGCCGGGCACGCTCCCTCCCGGCGGGCAGGAAGTGTTGTTCAAAGCGGTGATGGACGAGATACTTGGCTTCGGCCCTCTCGAGGCTTTGTTGGAAGATACCAGCATCACCGAAATTATGGTGAACGGCCCCGATCAGGTATGGATCGAGCGCAAAGGCCAACTGCTAGAGAGCGGCGTTACCTTCATCAACGATGAGCATGTGATGCGTATTGCTCACCGCATCGTAGCGCCACTTGGGCGTAGAATTGACCGCAAATGGCCCATGGTAGACGCCCGCCTTCCCGATGGCTCGCGCGTGAACATCATAGGTCCGCCCTGTGCGCTAGCAGGCACTACGATAACGATCCGCAAATTCTTCAAGACACCTCTTACGGTGCAGAACCTGATAAACTTTGGCACTGTGACCGAGCAAATGGCCGACTTCCTCCAGATGTGTGTGGTCGGCAGGCTCAACGTGGTTGTATCGGGGGGCACTGGCTCCGGTAAGACCACCCTGCTCAACGTGCTCTCGTCCTTCATTCCCGAGGGCGAGCGCATTATCACCATCGAGGACTCGGCGGAGTTGCGGCTAAACCAGAGACACGTTGTGTCTCTCGAAACGCGCCCTGCCGACATGGATAACACCGGGGCGGTTACTATACGCCACCTTGTGACCAATGCTCTGCGTATGCGCCCTGAACGTATCGTAGTAGGCGAAGTGCGTTCCGGCGAGGCGCTCGATATGCTCCAGGCAATGAATACGGGCCATGACGGTTCACTGACGACGCTCCACGCCAACACACCCCGTGACGCTCTGTCCCGCCTGGAAACGATGTGCCTC
>JBBSIK010000054.1:0-10653 GCA_038232115.1 Chloroflexia bacterium | reverse complement strand
CTGGTAATAACTGATTGAGAACGCTACCCATGAAACTACAGCAGCTACTAACTGATGCCGATATACAGAGCGCGGTCATACTTTCGCCTTCGGGGGCAGATGCCGAAATAACCCACATCGCCGAGAACTCGCGCCTGGTGCAGCCGGGCAGTCTGTTTGTGAGCGTGCTGGGCAGCATGCATGATGGGCACAAGTTCGTGCCTGATGCGCTGGAGAGGGGCGCGGTGGCGGTGGCGGGGTCGCATGAGGCAAGGCCGCAGGATTTGCCAGCCCATGTGTCTTACATGCATGTGCCGGACGCCAGGCTGGCGGTGGCGCAGCTGTCGGCGGCGTTCTTCGGCTTTCCATCGCGTAGGCTGACAGTGATCGGCGTCACCGGCACCGATGGCAAGACCACCACCTCTACGCTGATCCACTCCATTCTCAAGTCGGCAGGGCGCAAAGCTGACCTTATCTCCACTATACGCGCTGAAATAGGCGGGCAATCTTACGACACGGGCTTCCACGTGACCACGCCGGAGGCTTTCGATGTGCAGCGATACCTGCATGAGATGGTAGAGGCCGAAACGGAGATCGCGGTGTTGGAGACAACTTCGCACGCGCTCGACCAGGGGCGGGTGGCCTGCGTGGACTACGATGTGGCGGTGGTCACCAACGTAACACACGAGCACCTCGACTGGCACGGTAGCTGGGAGAACTACATGGCGGCCAAAGCAAAGCTGTTCCATGCGCTCAACAATAGCTATCGCAAGCCGGGCACCCCCAAAGTGGCCGTCATCAACGCCGACGATAGGTCATACGGCTGGCTCAAGAAGATACCGGCTGACTTGCAGTGGGTGTACGGTATGGACCGTCGCCTACAGCCGGATATTAGTGCGGACGACATAGTTTACACGCAGGGCGGCACGCAGTTCACGGCCCTTACACCGCTCGCGGACATCTCGATGCATATGCATCTACCAGGCAAGCACAACATCTACAATGCGCTGGCCGCTACGGGCGTTGCGCTGGCACTCGGCGTCTCGAAGGAGGCCGTGCAGAATGGCCTGGCCGCCGTGGAGCAGATACGCGGCAGGATGGAATGGGTGCCACAGGCCAAACCACTTGGCTTTGATGTGGTGGTGGACTTCGCGCACACGCCGAACGCGCTGGAGAAGACGCTGGAACTCGCCCGGCAGATAGTGGAGCCGCGGCAGGGGCGCGTGATCCTGGTATTTGGGTCGGCGGGGCTGCGTGACCGGGAGAAGCGCGCCATGATGGGCCACGTGGCGGGCAGGCTAGCCGACATAACGATAGTGACCGCCGAGGACCCCCGCACCGAGCGGGTGGAAGATATTTCCGCCGAGATAGCCCAGGCCCTGCAAGAGGAGGGCCGCGAGGAAGGCGTGGATTTCTACAAAGTAGACGACCGCGCCCAGGCGATAGACTTCGCGGTACAACAGGCCATGCCTGGCGACATCGTGCTCACCTGCGGCAAGGCCCACGAAAGCTCCATGTGCTACGGCAAGGAGGAAACCCCGTGGGACGAGTTCGCGGCGGTGAGGGCGGCGATTGCGCGGAGGTTGGGGTGATAGGGGCTAGGGGCGGGGGATCAGGGGCTAGGAGCCTCCAGCCTCGATAGCAAAAGCTCGATGCCTGAATAGTCGTGGGAATAAGTGCCATACCTCGGAAGGCAGGTGTTATAATCGGGCAGACACCCCAACCAGGAAGGACACGCATGGCAGTAGCATTGAGTTCGTTGAGTTCCACAGCCGCAAGAGACGCGTTATACGAGCATTACCAGGGCAAGATAAAGCTCAACCCGGACCTGAACCGTCAGCTTGTCAGCTACCAGGCCGACAAAGAAACGCCCGTCTATCGCTGGTTTAAGTATCGTGAAGGCTTCACGTCGCGGCTGGTATACTATCTTCTGCAACAGGCCCATCCTGAACCAGGCATGTTGCTGGACCCCTTCGTAGGCTCAGGCTCGGCGCTATTTGCCTCATCCGCGCTCGGCTGGCAGTCATGCGGTATAGAAGTGCTGCCGGTCGGAGTGTATGCTATGCAGGCCCGCGAAGCCGCCGACCGGGTAGACGCGGAAGCTTTCTGCGCCACCGCGGAGAAGTTGCGTGGCATAGACTTCGCCCCACACTACGACGAGCAATATATATTCAAGCACATAGCGATAACCAGAGGCGCATACCCGCCCGACACGGAGCGCGAGCTTGTAGGCTATATCGCCTACTGCAACAAGCACGTTGAGGGCGAGGACGTGCTTCGACTCGCCCTGTACGCGAGCTTCTGCATCTTGGAGGAGATCAGCTATACCCGAAAAGACGGGCAGTATCTACGATGGGACTATCGGTCCGGGCGCTCACAGGGCAAGAAGGCTTTCAACAAAGGCCGCATACTTTCCTTCTCGGAAGCGATACGGGCCAAGCTGGACCAAATGGCCTGGGATATTAGCGCCATGTCCACGCAAACAGGTATGCCCACCACCGGGCAGTTAGTTCTTGACTTCGAGGAAAGGAGCGAGGAGCGACGAGAGGCAGTAAATACCTCGATTCCCCAGGTCATAGAAGGTTCCTGCCTGGACGTGCTGCCCACGGTGCCGGATGAGAGTATAGACTGCTTTCTGACTTCGCCGCCTTATGCCAACAGATACGACTACACCCGCACCTACGCCCTTGAGCTTGTATATCTCGGTTGCAGCCACGAGGACGTGACCAGGCTTCGCCCGGCTATGCTATCCTGCACAGTCGAGAACAAGGCCAAACGCGAGTACATGCGGGCACTGTATGAACGACTGCACCGCAGCGGGCACTTCGAGAAAGTAGAGAGGGCTTTCCAGGAACAGGAGGCGTTACAGGAGGTGCTATCCATCCTAGACGAGCTGCGCGCTAAAAACGAATTGAACAACGCCAACATAGCCAGTTTGGTACGCAACTACTTTTACGAAATGTGCTTTGTAGTCAGCGAAATGGCACGCACGTTGGTCCCAGGTGGGCACGTAATCATGGTAAACGACAATGTGAGGTACGCGGGCGAGGAAGTGCCTGTTGACCTGATACTTTCGAGCGTGGCCGAGCGATTCGGGCTTGAAGTTCAACAGATTTGGACGCTCGGCAGGGGCAAAGGCAATAGCAGTCAACAAATGGGAATACATGGTCGGTCGGAGTTGCGGAAGTGCATTTACATCTGGAGAAAGCCCAAATAGGAGGAGTTCCATTGCCGCCGACCGAAAAGCAGAAAGCTTGGCAAGCCGACCAATTTGCAAAGAGTCACTTTTTCCACCAGAAGTTACACGAGTGGGGACTACTTGAGGTACAAGACGGAATCGAGCGGGTGAAAGGCGACGAACTTACCTGGAACAGCCCTGACGAGCGAGCGGAGCTAGGTATTTCCGAAAGTGCCTGGAACAAAATCATTCACCAGGGCATGAGGCCGGTAAGGGTATTTGCTCACCCTTCCGTACTAACTAGTCTTGCCCGTAGCGTAGGCTATTACCGCATGCTATCTATGGTATCGCAGACGTCGACACCGAACGCCGGAGCAGATACGAAGCCCTACGAAGTGGGCGCTCGCCTACCGACCCGGGATAGGGCCCTAATTATCGCCAGGCAGCTAAACGTCATAATCAGCCAGCTTATTGAGACCGACGAGACAATAGATTTCCGTGAGTTCGATATGTGGCGAGGCATGGCGGCAGGTTCACAAGCGCAAGGCTCGTGGCAGAACAGAAAAGGCGACATCGGAGAGGAAGGGGTGGGCAGCATTGTTAAGCTTCGGCTGGTGGAGAAAGACCTACTTGCCGACGAATTGGAACGAACAGTAGTTTTCCCGCTTAAGGACGGACGCACCATAAAGTTTGCCTCGGACCCTGATATTGCGTGTTATCGAGCGGAACTAATAGAGGTTGCCATCGAGATCAAGGGTGGCATAGACACTGCCGGAGTGCATGAACGATACGGCGCTATCGGCAAGAGTTTCGAGAAGCCGAAGAAGACCAACCCAAACTGCACAACCGTGCTCATAATTCAGGACGTGTCCCTAACAGCGACCGCAAGGGACTTGCTCAATAACAACTCTGATATTGACCACTGGTTTACATTGGAGGACATTCTTGCCGACGATATAAAGCGTGAGGAGTTCTTGACTCTGTTGGGTATCTGAAAGCCTGCCCCAGACGGGCGCGCAGACTCAAAGAATCCTAAGAGTTAGGTCAGGAGTTTGCCGGGTAAGATTGCTGTCAAAATCCGCACGTAATGCTCTACCGCGTTTTACTGTCAGGAGCATAGAAAAAGCCTCCGGAAGTGCTTTCCAGGGGCTTTTTAGCTGCGTGGACCTGAGGAGGCTCGAACTCCTGACCTCTACAGTGCGAGTGTAGCGCTCTGCCACCGCTATGTTGCCGGAGGGAGGCACAGAGTGGGAAATGGGACTTCCCGCAAGAGATTATGCTATTCTGAGGAATAAGCGACTACCTGATCCTCGAACCTCAAGAAGAGGAGTGCCACAAGTGTCTACCTTACCCCCTACGCCAGAACCCTCGCCAAAACCTGCCTATACGCACCCACTTGCAGAACTGTTCGGTTACCCGGCAGACAACATGTCCCCGGAAGCCGAGAGGCACCGGACCAAGAAACTATGCCCCTTCAATAACAAGGTACCCAACTGCACGAAGGACAAAGCAAATGACCCACTGGGTACCTGTTCGATATTCGACACCAACGGGGATGTCACAATTACCTGCCCCATCCGCTTTCGCCAGGATTGGCTTATAGCCGATGATGCAGCCGCATTCTTCTTTCCGCCTGATGCTTCCTGGACCTCGCTCACTGAGGTGAGATTGGACGACGCCAATGGGCAGTCAGCAGGTAATATTGACGTGGTGCTGGTATCCTATGACGACCGAGGCACAGTGACTGATTTCGGCACGGTGGAGGTACAGGCAGTTTATATATCCGGCAACGTGCGACGGCCATTCGCATACTACATGGAAGACCCCGCTACGCGATATAATATGGTGTGGAAAGGCGCGGGTGTACAAGCAGTTCGGCCTGATTATCTAAGTTCGTCTCGCAAGCGACTTGCACCGCAGCTAATTTACAAAGGCGGGATAATGAGTGCGTGGAGAAAGAAGCAGGTAGTTGTCCTGCATAAGAGCTTCTACGCTACCCTTCCCGCCTTGCCCGAAGTAGACCCTCAGAACGGGGAAATGGCATGGCTACTCTTCGATCTATAGCTGGACCCTGCCACTAACCGCTATAATCTAGTGAAGCACCGCACGATGTACACTCGCTTTACAGATGCCCTGGAAAGGATCACACTACCTCAGCCCGGACCGGTCGAGGGCTTTATAACTAAGCTACAGGCCCGCCTGGATGCTAAGGTGGACGGCAACGACAACCCACCAGATGCGCCCACGCTGGTAGACATTGTCGTTGAGGACTAGTGGGAGGCAAAGACCTATGTACCAGGCATCCCTTTTCGATGACACCTTGCACGACAATATCGTCAATGTGGCTTCAGTGCCGCAACGCAGCCCCTTCCGCTATCCCGGTGGCAAGACATGGCTGATACCTCGTATTCGGCGATGGCTCAACAGTTTGCCCGCTCAGCCCGCGGAGATGATAGAGCCGTTCACAGGTGGGGCAATCGTAAGCCTCACAGTAGCCGCCGAGAAGCTAACAGACCATACAACGATGGTAGAGCTTGACGATGACGTAGCGGCGGTGTGGGAGACGATCATAAACGGAGATGCTGTGCGGTTCGCAGAACGCATAGCTGCCTTCAATCTCACTCACCAGTCGGCCAAGGCGGTGCTGGCTGAGAGGACAGACACAATAATAGACAGGGCATTCGGGACCATTCTCAAGAATAGAGTCAACCGAGGAGGCATACTGGCACCAGGCGCGGGGCTGGTAAAGGAGGGGGAGAACGGCAAGGGCATACAGTCCCGGTGGTATCCTGCTACTCTCAAGCGGCGCATACTCGATATAGTGGAGATTAGAGATCGTCTCAGCTTCATACAGGGCGACGGGTTAGAGATTATGCGGAAGCACGCCCACCGCTCCGACGCAGTGTACTTCATTGATCCACCCTACACGGCAGCAGGTAAGAGGGCAGGGGGCAGACTTTATACCCACTCAGAGCTTGACCATCAAGAACTGTTCAGGGTTGCGGACACTATTAAAGGGGACTTCCTCATGACCTACGATCACTCGGAAGAGGTATGCGAAATGGCACGCAGGCACGGCTTTGATATGCAGCTTGTAGCCATGAAGAATACGCATCATGCGAAGATGACTGAACTCCTTATCGGACGCAATCTCGATTGGGCTAGATCATAGAAGCAGTGCTGAAATCTCAACCTCTATCCTCATATAGCGCTTCCTGACCTAATCTGACTGGAAGTGATCTGCACCAGCTACATCTTAGAAGCAGGTCTTGGACGAACAATAAAGCCCCTGATGCTAATCATCAAGGGCTTCTGCATGCCTATTCTCTTGTGGACCTGAGGAGGCTCGAACTCCTGACCTCTACAGTGCGAGTGTAGCGCTCTCCCAACTGAGCTACAGGCCCATACGCGCCACGCAAACACGCACTTACATGCGCGAAATGGCACATAAGAGTATAGCATCAAGGCTATAAAGTCGTCAAGAAATATCTAAAACGTGAAACGTGATGCAGCGCACTAAAGATAGTTGCCAAGTATGGCGGGACTCTCTTAAGCAAGCCACATCACGTTTCACTCCTTACCTCGTCAGGTTCGGCTCGCTGAAGGGCGGCTCCATCGGCGCGTCGGTGGCCTGGGGAGCTACCACGAGAGGTTCGTCGCCCTTCGGGAGGAATATAGTCGAGTAAAGAAGGGCCGCCAGAATGCCGCCGACGATGGGGCCGACCCAGTATATCCACCAGTCGCCGTTCCAGAAGCCGGACACGATAGAGGGGGTGAGAGCGCGAGCGGGATTCATCACGCCGCCCGAAATGTTGCCGCCCGCCAGGATGTCTACAAACACGGTGAGACCGATCCCAAAGCCTCCTATGCGCGGGGCACGAGCATCAACCGCTGTACCGAAGACGGCGAGTACCAGGAAGAACGTGAGTATTGCCTCCAGCAGCAGGGCCTCCGTCTGCGTGTAGCCGTTCGCTACTGAGGGCGTGCCCAGTTGAAACGCCTCCCAGACCTGGCGTGGCAACACCATCACAAGGGCCAAACTGGCAGCCACCCCGCCGATTATCTGGCCGAGGATATAGAGCAAAGCTAGTATAGGACTGATCTTACGCGCCGTCATGAGTCCCAGGGTGACAGCGGGATTGAAGTGCCCGCCCGATATATGGCCGAGCGACGATATGGCGATAGACAGGGCGAGGCCGTGCGCCAACGCCACAAAGAGCAACCCCACTCCGCCTATATCGCGCGTCGCCGCGATACTGCCGATGCCGATAAAAAAGAAGAAAAAGGTGCCGACCACCTCGGCAAGCACTTTCTTCCAGTCCTCCTGGGCAATTCCAACTGTCATAATGTCTCCTCGTAGGCGGGTGCGAGTCGTAAATTGGGGTTAACTGCCCCTGCATAACCAACCCATGTTGGTGCCGAGTATATCAGATAGAGCATTGTGGATACAATCGCGCCGGCGAGGAACCAGAGTCTATTCAAGGTCTGCGATGGGAGCTTTTTGGACGATGAAGGCAGCACAAGATCGTTTGTCGCCTCCACAAAATCGGCTTTATATCAGCCCTGACAAGTAAGACTTAGCCACCAGCAGGGCACCAGCATAGCCGCTAACACAGGTGTTGTACTACCGGGATCTCTGCCTCTCCATAGCGTTGCTAGAAGCGACGAAGCCATGCTTTTCCCACAACGAGGGAGGTTCGCTGTCACGCCGAGCCAACCACATGATATCGGGGCTGTCTTCGATAAGTTGCGTTATCATCTCGGTGCCGATGCCTTGCAACCGGTAGTCGGGGTGGACGCAGACCGCACCAATGTAGCCGAAGAATGCCTCATCGCAAAGGGCGCACGCGAAACCCACCATGCGCTCGCCGTCGAATGCGCCCACGGTGCGGTCAGCATTATCTATCATGCGGCGTAAGCGCGACTCTTCTGTCATCGTGCGGCTCAGGTTGCAAACCTGCAACAGGTCGCGCACCTGCTCGTAGTCTTCCAATGTCCCCGGGCGATAATGAATCAAGCTGTGTCTCCTTTGATCTATATGGGGCGTCACATCTGGTTTTACTCACCGCAGAGGTGCGGACACATAGAGAATAGTTTTTGTTCTTCCGCTGAGTCTCCACGCCTCTGCGGTTCAATTGTGTCAGGCCGTGCAACCTCTCTCACACTAACCCTGAGCACTTACTGCGCCGTGCTATCTTGACGCGCTGTGCTCTATGTGTTACAAAGTGCCATTACCTGCAAGCTCTGGTGCATCTCGAAAGGAAATAGTCAAAATGCCTTGTGCAGAAGGGACATTTGAAGTCCAATTGAATCCCCAGCCTGCGGGCGACAACGTAGAGGCGGCCGCGATTGGCAGAATGTCTATTGACAAGCAGTTCCACGGTGATCTCGAAGCGACCAGCAGTGGGCAGATGTTAAGCGCCGTCACAGATGTACAAGGCTCGGCTGGTTACGTTGCATTAGAGCGCGTGGACGGAATGCTACATGGTAAGAAGGGAACCTTTGTGCTCCAGCATAGTGGCAGAATGACACGCGGCACACCGCAACTAACGATTAGCGTAGTGCCCGACTCCGGTACTGATGATTTATCAGGTCTTGCAGGCACGATGGAGATCCTGATAAATCAGGGCAATCACTCATATGACTTCACATACACATTCGATGAGGCTTCGTAAACCCTGGTTACTGGGATGGATGAACCTCAGGTGTCAAGGGAGAACTCTGTACATTGTCTCAATGATGTCTGGCGTCTCCCCGTCTCCGTCCCGTTCCCGGCTGCTCCTGCGGGCCTGGTGCCACTACGTTGTTCTCCTGGCTGGTCGGAAGCCCCGATATCACACTCTGCACGGAGCCGGGATATTCAGGCAGCGTAGCCACCCTGTATACGTGGTATTATAAACACTGGCGCGGGGAAGAGGACAGGGGCGAAATACGCGGTTCCAGATTAGAGAATGTGAGGGTTCTTTTTTATGTCACAGTCGAGGCCCGGCAAGGGCACCGGGAGCAACGGCAACCAGAGCAGAAGCGGCAACACAAGCGGGACACGTAGCACCGGGGGAGCACCCTCGCGCAGACCTTCGTCACAGGCAGGAGGCTCGGCAGACTCGCGTGGTGGGACAAATCGCCCACCCGTGCGCCGTGCGGGGGCGACACCACCGCCATCAGGCTTCAGGGCGCAGATGGATCGCACGCTGCCCCCGTTTAGTATACAGCGATATATTGCGATTTGGGCAGCAATAATGATACCCCTGGCTATCGTGTTTATCGCGCTGTTGACGCTGCGACCCGCTTCTACTACCGTCACCACCAGCAACAACACGGCTGCCGTTACTGTGCCCAGTGGCGCGGGTGCGGGGGGCAATTGCCAGGCTCCGAGCGCCGCGGGCAAGTACATGGTGATTGACACCGCCAAAGGCTGCATCGTTGCCAGACTCTACACTGATGCTGCGGCGAACGTGCCCAAGACAATCGCCAATTTCGAGCAGAAGGCTAGCGCCAGCTTCTTCAACGGCCTTGTCTTCCACCGGGTAGAGGACTGGGTAATCCAGGGTGGGGATCCCGCAGGGACTGGCGCAGGTGGGGGCAAGATGCCTTCCGAGTACAACAATTTGCCTTTCAAGACCGGCTCGCTGGGCGTGGCAAGAGGCGGCGACAAGGCGTTCAACAGCGATAGCCAGTTCTTCATCACGAAGAGCGCCGCCGACTATCTCAACGGCGAATATACAAATTTCGGCGAGGTGGTGCAGGGCATAGATGTGGCGAACCAGATAGCCATCGGCGATAAGATGAACAAAGTGACGGTGACGGAGCAGAAGTAGTTACGCTAATGCTTAATGTTTAATGCTTAATTCTTAATTACGCTGTTTTACTTTGATAATTAAGAATTAAGCATTAAACATTAAGCATTGCCAGAAGGGGAGATAAAGCGATGAAGGTGATGATAATTGACACGCCGAAAGGCACCATCGAATGCGGCCTGGCGACTGATCCGCAGGCAGGGGTGGCGAACACCATTGCCCATTTCGAGGAGAAGGCAAATGCAGGCTTCTATGATGGGCTGAAGTTCCACCGTGTGGAGGGCTGGGTGATCCAGGGGGGTGACCCAACAGGCACAGGTTCGGGTGGAGGTAAGATACCTGCCGAGTACAACAGCCTGACGTTTAGCACGGGCGCGCTGGGTGTGGCTAGAGGCCCTGACAAGCACCTCAACAGCGACTGCCAGTTCTTCATCGTCAAGACCAATTCCAACTTCCTCGACAGAGAGTACACCAACTTCGGCCAGGTTATATCCGGTATAGATGTGGTGCAGAAAATCGCAATTGGCGACAAGATGAACAAAGTGCGAGTCGAGGAAAGAGCTTAGTCATGCACGGGGGCCGGGAGTGAAAAGGCGTCCACCCAGGCGTGCTTTCCCCCTGGCCCCTGGTCGCACAATGGGTGCCCTGGTCGAGATAGCTCCTCGCTCTTGGCCCACGCTGATCTGGGGAGTTACCGCG
>JBBSIK010000053.1:0-10744 GCA_038232115.1 Chloroflexia bacterium | reverse complement strand
TGACCTCCTTGACGACGAACCGAATATTGATCCCAGGGAAACGCTCCAGATAGAGCAGATAGAGAACCCTGAGCAGGTCAACAAGCAGACTGCAAAGCAGAAGATCCAGAAGGAGCGTGTGCAACAACGTCAGGCCAGGGCAGGTGCGGTCTCCGTCTGGTCGCGTCCACTACCTTTCGTCGGCGCACCCCTCTGGATGGCATTGGCTCTACTCGCGGTGTTGGCGGTAGCGGGGGGAAGTTTTTTCATGTTGAGGCCCAAAGCTAGCACGCTGCCCGTCGTGTCGAAGCTCCCCACCGTTACGACTGCCCCGGCCTCGCCGACAGGCTATGGCGATCCGACCAGCACGGTGCCGCCGAAGCCCACCACGACCCCTACCATCGCCCCCCCGGCTCCACCGCCTAACGTGATTGCTCCCGGCGCATACGTGCAAGTCAAGTCGGCCAGTGGTCTCTCGGTGCGCGACGCGCCTACGACAAGCGGAAAGAAACTGACTGTGCTGCCAAATGGCGCGAAGGCGCATATCACCGGCGCGTCTCAGACCGCCAACAACTTCACCTGGTGGCCGATAGACCAGTTCGACCCGGCAAACCCACAGAGGTCCGGTTGGTGCGTCGAGCAGTTCCTCGTACCGACAACGGCTCCCTGAGCAAGATGTCCAACAAACAACAAGAGAGGAGTGCCCACAAGCACTCCTCTCTTGTTGTCTCGGCTAACGAGGATTCTGGAGCTTTCTCTATTCGCGCCTGAATTCGCGCCTGAATAGGATATAGCTGAGTAGCGAGAAGAAAAGGCCGAGGGCGAACAGCGCCAGCAGAATCGCAGGGAACGGCACATCACCAACCCAGAAGGCAGGGCTGGGCACCCCTCCACGCAGCATGATGACCTGCAAACTCTGTATGCCATAGGTTACAGGCAGTGCATAGGATACCGCGCGCACAGGGGGCCAGATAGCTTCGATACGCAGAAAGAAGCCGCTGAAGAAGACCGATGTTAGCAGCACAAGCATCGAAAGCTGCACGGCCTGACTTTCAGACTTGGAGAGGGCTGAGATAAACATACCCAGGCCCACCGATGCGAAGGTGACAAGGGCGAGCGTGAGCACGAGCAGTATCCAGTCGCCGAGTATAGGCACACCAAGGCTCAGATGCACACCTCCCACCGTAAACTCGTTGCTCATCATGAGCAAGAGCACTCCTGATATCACACCCAGCAGGAGCAGGAACCCGACGTACTTGCCTACCATAATCTCACCGGGGCTAACGGGTGACACCCGGAAAAGCTCAACCGTGCCCAACAGCCGCTCACGCACCATCGAGAGGGCGGCCAGCGTGATGGCTATATGCTGCAACAGGAGCACAAGCACCCCTGGCGAATAAAAAGATGTGAAGCTGGCTTTGACAGGGGCCTTATTCTCGGCTACCGGATAGAATGGCGAAGCCAGCACAAGCGGGTTGATCGTTTGGAACTGCTGCGTCACTTTATCAAGAGTATCCAGGTCCGTGCGGACCCGTGCGATACGCTCGCGCGCTTTCTGCGGATCGGGGGTTGAGCCTCCCACCTCATCATCCAGACCTTGCAGATCGGTTGAGAGGCGGGTAGCCGCCTGGCTGCCATTGGCGATGTTCACCTGGTTGGGGTCTTGAGGCGCGGGGGGCTTCACGAGCGTAGTATCGGTGGCGAGAAACTGTGATAACAGGCCCACCGCGAGCTGCACGTTCGCCGAGGAACTCTGCATGCTCTTTACCTGGCTGTTTGCCTGTGAGATGTCCCCCGCGCTCAGTCTTGCGTCGAGAACAGCCAGCGTGTTCCGCATGCGAGCTATGGCCGAGCGCACGTCGCCCGCGTTCTGCTGCCCCTGGCCGGCAATTGCTGCGACCGTCTGCTTGTTGATCTCGTTGATATACAAGAAGGAGAGGTATGTAATCCAGTCGCGCCGCAGGGGGTCTACCTCGTTGAAGTAGACGGGCACTCGCACCTGCGCTCCTGACGATATCTGCTTCGATGCATCAGCGGGGACGACCACTACCAGGTCCACCTCGCGTTGTTTCAGCCGATTGACGGCGGCTGCCTCATCGGTAGTGACATCGCGTATCGTTAGCTGCTGGCCGACGAGCTTACGGTAGTCTTCCACGTTCTGTGAATAAGCACCCGCCCTGGGTATCACGATGAGAGCCGATAAGTTGCTGCTTTCTCCCTGGTAGCCGATGCCGAATAGGAAGAGGATGGCGAAGGGACCTAGAATGAGAGAGAGCACCAGGCGTGGCTGTCTCCTGACTTCATTTATCTCCTTGCTGATGAAAGCGCCTGCCCGGATGAATCGCTTCAGTAATCTATTCATCGTTGGCCAGATCGCTTTCCCCGCGGTGTTGAGCGTCCTGCTTCATGAGAACGATGAACACCTCATCGAAATTGGGCCTATATTCCTCTATGCGGCTGACGGTTGCGTTATTGGCGCTCAAGATGTCGAGCACGGCTGGAATGGCGGGTCCCGCTTCGTCCACGCTCACCCTTATCTGGCGTCTGGATACCGGCTGCACCTCCTTTACCATATCGAGCTGTGTCAGGCTCTGCACGGTGCCTAGGGTAAGACCGCTCGCCTCAACGTCAATGATGTCCCCTCCAAACGCAAGCCGTCGCAGTGCAATCGGTGTGTCCACCGCGATTAACCGTCCCTTTCGTATGACACCCACCCGGTCGCAATACTCGCTTTCGCCCACGTACTGCGTCGTAACGAAAATGGTGCGGCCATCATCTCGCAGGCGTCGAAACTCTTCCCAGAACTTGCCCCGGAGGACCGGGTCTATACCCGCCGTCGGTTCATCCGCGAACACGAGCGCCGGGTGGTGCAGGAGAGATGCTGCGAGTTCGATACGTCGCTGCATGCCCCCCGAAACGTTGGAGGCGACACGGTTGCGCGCATCCCAAAGCTCGACGAACTTCAGCATCTCGGACACTCGCTTCTGCCGCAGCACAGGGCTCATACCGTAGAGAGAAGCCACGAATTGGAGGTTCTCCTGCACAGTGAGATTCGGGTATAGCACGAACAGTTGGGGCATATAGCCGAACTTCTCTTGCACGCGGCGAGATGGGTGGCTGGGAGCGACGCCCATCACTCGCACCTCCCCTTCGGTGGGTCCATATACTCCCGTGAGTAGCCGTATAGTGGTAGTCTTACCGGAACCGCTTGGGCCAATAAAGCCGAATATCTCGCCTGCATTGACCTCAAAGCTGAGGCCGCTAACTATATCCACGTCGCCTATCCTCTTGCTGGCGTTACGGACCTCGATCATTGGCTGCCGGGCCTGTGCCGCGTTTGCCATCACAGGCGTGACAGCAGGGGGAGACGGCACCACGGGAAGTTGTAGAGTGACGGAACCATCGTTTTGTGGGGGTGTCGGTTGGCTCATAAACAGACCTGCTTTCTACGGGGTTGGGATTAGAGTTCCGGATCCTTTTGGTCGTCTATCATCTCTTGTGTGTACGTCGGCAGATCGGCGAGGGTGCAATTCAGGGTCACCTGACCGGCATCAGCATGCTCGACCAGTGCGATGGGTATAACCCTGTCGTGCTCGTCCACCGCGTCAGAACGCCCCAGAAAGGCATATACGCGAGAGTTTTCATCGGTGAGCACTTCGTCCACGACGCCCCAGCGGTCATCGAGGCACCACACTTCGGTACCCTGACTCAGGCTCAACTCGCCCTCCTGCACGTTCGACATCTCAACCACCGGGATGATGGGTTGGAGCATGGTAGCGGGGAAGACATCTGAGCCGGGTGCGTTGTCCTCCGGGAAATGCCAGTCATCCGGTATGGCCGGCACCCGGTCTTCTTCATAATCCGGCAGCGTGTCCAGTTCCTCATCGCTAATGTTTATAGTAAGCACCTCGCCAGGCGCTTCCGAGAGCCTGTCCGTAGGCACGATTACCATCCTCGAAACCAGTCCATCGGTTGCCATGACTATCTCTCTGACGTCGCTGCTCTCATCTATGATGACTCTGCGCAGCACTCCGGCTCGCTCTCCGCTGGGATAGCGTATTTCGGTATCAAGATCGAATCTCATAGGGACTCCTCAGTCTATCTAAGTTGTAGGGCCAGGGCCGCGCATGCGACCATGCCTTCTACCATCATATCAATTGAAATACGCTCGTCCACAGTGTGAATCACGTGCTCGTAGCCAGGCCCGAAGCCGATTACCTGCATCCCCTTCTCTACGAAATAGCCCGCATCCGTAGCGAAGCGCCAGATTTGTGTGTGTACTTTCCGTCTCAAAGCTGCACTCACGATACCCCTGGCCTGTTGCACAAATGGGCTATCGGGCGATACGCCGTAAGAACCGTGTCCGCGCAGCACCCTGGTGATGCCCGTGAAGGTCGTCAGCACCAGATCGGGGATGTCGGCAGCGCCTGTGGCCCCTTCTTCCAGCGCGGAGGCGAGCAGCGCCTTTACCTGTGGAAGCACCACTTCCGGTGTGTCCATCGGCGTGTTGCGGACATCGAGCACGACCGCGCATTGTCCGGGCACCACATTCTTGCTGGTTTGGTCGGTGGAAAAGAGCGTTGGCGCGATGGATGTCGGGCCGAGGTCGGGGTGATCGGGGTCCACCTCGAAAGTCATCTGCTCAACAGCCAGCAGGAACCGCGACATGGAATACAACGGATTAACCCCCGACTTCGGTACGCTGGCATGCACCGATTTGCCGGTTATAGTTGCCAATATCTCGTATCTACCCCGGTGCCCCAGGGCCAGCTTGTTGTACGAAGGCTCTCCGATAACTACGTAGTCCACCTGCAGGTCGTCCGCCAGAACCGAGCTTCCGATTCCACCTACCTCCTCCTGCACCACACCGGCGACGTAAACGTGGTTGGGCAGCGGCACACCGAGTCGCTTGAGCAGCGCACCTGCGTAGACGTGGGTCGCCAGTGAACCTTTCAGGTCGCTGGCTCCTCGGCCCCAGATTTCGCCTTCTTTGATAACGCCCTCGTATGGCGGGAAGGGCCAGTTCTGTGGGTCGCCCACATCAACGTGGTCTATATGGGTGTTGAGCATGATGCTACGCTTGTGGTTCGCCTCGTCGCCGGAAGCCCGTATCAAGCCGACCACGTTACCGGCTCGATCTATGCTTACCTCATCGTAGCCGAGCGACCGCATCTCCTGCGCCAGTAATTCGCCTGCCGCCTGTTCCTGTCCGGGCAGGCTGGGCGTCTGTATCAGCTTCTGCGTGAACGCAACCATCGGCTCTCGGAGGGCCTCTGCCTCGCGCCATAGAGCATCAATGTTCTCAGTATCGGGCGAAACCTCGCCCAGCTGCTCCTCCATAAGCTTGTTCCTCCTTTGCTATGTGCTTCAGCCCATAGTGTAGCCGAAATCGTGCCGGGCGTGTAGGCGACTATCGTCCGTGCATTGACGCCTTTTGCTTCCTGCACCTATAATGGCTTTGTACCTGGTGTGCAAGGGCAGTTTAGGACGATGCGCTCAGGGCGACTCTTGCGATGGGAGACTGGAAGTGGCACAGACACGAGTTATAATCGCGGATGATGATCCTATCATTCGTATGGACCTGCGTGAGATGCTATCGGCGATGGGCTATTCGGTGGTTGGGGAGGCCGCCGACGGTAAGCATGCGGTGGAGCTTGCCCGCAGCATACACCCCGATCTCATGATTATGGATATCCGAATGCCCGAACTGGACGGTATCGAGGCAGCCCGCTCTCTGACGCAGGAGAATATCGCCCCGGTGCTCTTGCTGACGGCTTACAGCGAGCCGGAACTCGTGCAGAGGGCTGCACAGGCGGGCGTTATTGGCTATCTGGTCAAGCCTTTCCGAGAGGCTCAACTTGGTCCAGCTATCGAAGTAACTCTTGCCCGCTTCCGTGAGTTCGAGCAGTTGAGCCAGGAGCTTGGCGATGTTAAGGAGGCGATGGAAGCTCGCAAGGTAATAGAGCGCGCCAAGGGCATGCTGATGGACAGATTCGGCCTTACCGAGAGCGAGGCCTTTCGTCGCATTCAGAAGCGCAGCATGGACAGCCGTAAGACGATGAAGGATATCGCCGAAGCGATCCTGCTGGCGAGCGAGATGGAGCGTGAGGTGTGAAGCGCGAAACGTGGTGTGGCTTATCCAACAATAGTGATGGAAATGGACATACGAGCCTACCCGGATGTCCATTCTTGTTACTCCATTGCTAACACCGCATCACTTTTCACGCGCTACTCGTCAGACTACGGCGCATCAACGAACTCGCCATGCTTGACCTGGAAGATGTGCAGGTGGGCACGCTGGTCTTGCAGGTCGCCTTTGGAGTCGAAGGCAACGTGGCCGATGAAGCTGTCCATGCTGAGTTGCTTCAATTTGGCCTTGAACACTGCGGGGTCCGTCGAGTTGGCCTGGCGCATCGCCTCGAAGATCACCATCGCTGCCACGTAGCCACCGGACGAGTTGCCGCCGGGGTTGCGCTTGAACTCGTCTCGGTACGCGGCGACCCAGTCTTTTTCCTTCGCGTCGCCTGCTACCTGCACGTTCGGGAAGAACGATGAGACGTATGCGCCTTCCCCAGCCTCGCCAGTTTGCACCGCGAAGTCCGGCTGGAATAGCGTGTCGCCGCCCACGAAGACCGCTTTTATGCCTAGCTCTTTCATCTGCGAGGCAACTATGATGCCTTCAGGAAGGCTGCCTGCGTACAAGACCACCTGCGGAGCAAGAGACTGGATCTTTTGCAGTGTCGCGGCAAAGTCCTTGTCTCCCCTGTGGATTTGCTCGGAGGCAAGTGGCGCTACGCCAAGTTCTCCTAATCGCTTCTCGAACTCCGCGCGCAGCCCCTGACCATATGCAGTGTCGGTGTAGATCACCGCGATCTTGTTCAGGGTGAGCTTCTGCACGATGAACTCGGCGAGTAGCGGCCCCTGTGTCGTGTCGATGGGACAAACACGGAATACGTTGTCGAAGCCCTGCGCTGTCAGCTTTGGATTACTCGACGTAGGCGTGATTTGTACGATCCCTGCCGTATTGTAGACCTCAGAAGCCGGTATGGAGACGCCACTATCCTTGTGGCCGACCACAGCCACTACTCCGGCATCTACCAGCTTTTTGGCAACCGCTTTGGCTTTGTCGGGGTTTGCAGCATCGTCCTCTGCCACTAACTCTATCTTCTTGCCGAGCACGCCACCCTTTGCGTTTACCTCATCGGTCGCCAATTGTGCGCCTTGCCAGATTTGTATACCGCCGTCTGCCGTGTCACCTGTGTAGGGTGCCGATACACCAATTTTGATGCTGCCTGTGAAGCTGGGTGTGGCTACGGGTCCACGTGCGCCCGCATCACAAGCTCCAAGCAGAGCTACCACCAGCAGCGCCGTTGCTGCCGCCTGTATCCTTCTGGCGATTCTGTTTATCATCGGGTTGATCCGCTATCGTGAGAAGCCATAGACAGTGTCTAGCGCGTCTGACGTGGCCTTGAGTGCGTCTACTTCCTGCTTGAGGCTTGTTGATACCTGATCCGTAGCTGAAGACAGGCTAAGTACCTCTGAAGAGCGTATGCGTAGCACCTGGCTCAGTATTGTGTCGAGTGTGCTGAGGGCGTTATCTAGCTGGGCATGCCAGCGGTTCAAGGCTTCGATTGTGTCGTCGTAATTTTGCAATTGCTGCCGCTTGCCTTCAAGCGTGGCCCTGTATTGGTCGCGTGAGAAGGAATCGGTGGTGGTTTGCACCAGCTTCTCCAGTCGCTTTATGTCCTCACCCAGCGACGTAACGTTGATATGCGAAGACTGCACCGTTGATTGCAAGTTCTGCGCTTTGAGCGCAATGTCGTAAATCGTGCCCGTTAGCTCGTCGAGGTCGCCCGTCGAATCGGCGAGGGCCTTACGCACACCGGCATCCGAGGTGGCGGCTACGGCGCTCTCAATCTGCTTGCGGGTATCGAGGGCTTTTTGTAGGGCCACTCGATATCCGCCTGTGAGCTTGTTCAAGTCGATCTTGCGAGCACGATCAGGATAGAGCACTTCATCAAGCACCTGCTTCGCCTCGGTTGCGTCCTGTAGCGAAGAGTACACCAGGAGCATATAGAACAATGCACCGACCGGGAAGAACCAGTAGCTAATAGTGAATCCTACTATAATCGTAAGCGCCACCACTGCCGCAGAGAGCGGGCGTGTCATGGCGTTCAGGAGAAGTATCCTGAATTTCTGGTCCCGAGTCGGTTGTTTCGGTGTGTCTGCCATATGGAGCGTCACTCTTTATCCGACAATGCCGTTGGACAGGCCATAGATAAAAAACACCGCGAACAAAGCCAGCACGATCAGCGATGAAATAGCGAACACACGCCTTTTCACTGGCTTCAACTGCGCGAACCGCTCGCCCAGAGCCTTTGTATCGGCTATCCCTTGTAGCCACGCTGTGTCTATGGCACGCTCAAGGTTGGGACGCAAGCCATAAAGAGCCGCACATGCCGAGCCTACCAGTAGCCACCACTCCAGATTATCCAGGTTGAAGTTGACGAAGGCAATCAACCACAACACCCCGAACCATAGCCAGGTCAGGCAGAGCGTAAGGGTCTGCAACAGGGCATAGACGCGGAGGCTTTTCTGGTTGCCCGGTCCTTGTTTCATAGTATCTATTTTATCACCTCTCGAAAATGTGACGCAGTTGGTCCAGCACATCGCCCGTGGGCGCATCGGCTATGACCGTGCGCGGAATCTTGATTTGTAGGCCTGCGTCCTTGTAACGGTTGAACGGGTTGTTGGGGTCGTTTGTGAGCAGAGGCACATCGGGGTTGGCGGGCCGAAAGCCTGTGTTGAGCGCGAGGCCCTGTACCGGCGGGCTGTAGAGATACCGCTCAAAAAGTAGCGCTGCATCTTTCTGGTCTGCTGTGCTCTGCTCACCTACAAGTATACTAAAAGGGTAGTCGCTCCAGATGTTCTGTCTTGGGTAGAACACTCTCAGATCGGTGCCGAACCGCCCTTGCGCGTTCTTTATCTGCTGCGCCACCAGGCTCTCGTATATGGACACCACATCGTAGCGAGAAGAGCCGTAGCGTAGCATGTCCTCCATCTGCTGTTCGGCTGTTGGCGGCGCATCGGCCACGAGGCCGCTCGCAAGGCCGTCCATCCACTTCAGATAACCGCTATCGTTCAAGTTGGCGCTCGACAGGCCTCCCGTCTTGCCGAAGTAGGTGTACGTGGCGAGGGTTGCGGCAAGAAGGCCCGCGTTTGAGTTGGCGGGGTTGGTCTGGCCGTATTTTACCTGGCCCCAATCTTCGTGCTCGGCGTCTATGCTTTTCCAGCCTGCGGGGTCCGTGACAGCTTGCTGGATGTTCTTCCAGTCCACGTCAGGGTACTTCTTCTTTAGGGCATCTGCACGGTCGGCGAACATGACGAAGACCATAGGGGTGAGGCACATGGGGGTGGTGCCGTACTCGCCGGAGCGGAGGAGCAGGTCCGCCTGGTGGCTACCTCGCCACTGGTTATTGAGCAGGTTCACCCATATCGTCGAGGCGGGTATCCAGGCTGTAGGAGATCGCTTGCCACTCGCAATATCGCGGAGGGCGTCTCCATCGTCCACCTGCTCGACAGCCACCTGGACCGTCTGGTTGCCAACTCTTTTCTTCTGTGCGTTGAACTGTTGGGCGGCGGGCACGAGCCACGCGCGTAACTCGCCCGAGTAGATCACGGAAATGGCAAGCGGAGGCGCGGGATTGAGAAAGGTGCCCGTTGACCACTTGAAGAGGTATTGGCTGCCTACAACCCCTGCCGCCACGAGCAAGAAGAGGACAAAGATAATTGCGTTACGTCTGCGCATGACGAGGGGCGAGGGGTCAGGGGTCAGTAGTTAGTAATACGACGTTCTTTACTAGCCCCTAGCCCCTCCGTTCCTAGCCCCAGCCCCCACCTCCTAGCCTTTGTGGTACTGCTTTTTCAGCGCAGCAAGGTCACTGTTTACCTGGTTCTCGGTCTCCAGGTCTGAGAAGCGAGAGTTGAGGTCCTCTCCTTGCAGCTCGGACATCGCCGTGGCTCTGGCGAGACGCTGGTCTGCGGACTGCTCCATGCGGTTGAGGCTGTTATCGGCGGTGCTGCCCTGCACGCTCTGGAGGGCGGCTCCGATAGCCTCCTGGGTCTGGGCGCGGCGCTGCTTGGTGATGATGAGGTCTCGCTTGGCTTGCGCCTCTGATATCTTGGCTTCCAGCTTGGCGAGGGCCTCACGCAGGTCCTTCACCTGGTCGTGCTGCGACTCGTACTGAGCCTGGTAGCTGTCGAGCAGCTTCTGAGCGGTTGCTTTGCGGGTGAGGGCCTCTTTCGCCAGGTCATCCTGGTCAGCCTGCACCGCCATGGCCGCTTTGTTCTGCCAGTCCTCCACCTGCGACTTGTATAGCTCATATTGCGAGCGCAGGCGGGTCTCATCGGCCATTGCCATCGCGGTGGCGGCGCGTGCCTCCGACAGTTCGGCGTTCATCTGCCGCAGATACTCGTTTACCATTTTCTCCGGATCCTCGGCGGCGTCAATCATCGCGTTGATGTTGGCGTTGATCAAGGTACTGATACGTGTCAATATAGACATCTTCAATCCTCCATTTTCGACAAGTGGAAAGTTAGAAAGTTAAAAGTTGAAAAGTTATACGAGTGGAAAGCGGAAAGTTAAAAGTATGCCTCACTTCCCAACTTTTAACTTCCCAACTTTCTACTCGTCTTATGCGGCTCCATTTTATCACACGCGCCCCACCGGCGCACATCAGATATACGCACAAAACGCTGCATTGTT
>JBBSIK010000052.1:0-10913 GCA_038232115.1 Chloroflexia bacterium | reverse complement strand
TAGCGCGCCCTGCATTAGTCCCGTGAAGGTGGCGTAGGTCGGCGCTGAGGTGTCGTCGTTGTCCGAAGCCAGGGGTATCTCGGCGGGCGGGCGCTGCACAAACTGCTCGTTACCTATCTGTAGCTTACCTGTTACAAGCTCATACGTAAGCAGGCCGTTAGTCACGTAGAAAGGGCTGCTCTTGTCGCCATTGGGATTGTTTATCTCCATGCGACTCTTGTCGAAGTAGTGCACCAGGCGCGCGCCGCCTTGCCCCTCAGCGTACTGCTCCTGCTTTTTGTCGAAGGGCTGTGGCCCCCAGTAGTATCCGCGTTTGACTATGCCGTCTGCTGCCGGCTTGTCGGTGCGCTCCCATGTGCGTTGGAAAGCGGGGTCGGCAAAGGTGGGTGCGGCTGCTTGGCCGGTTTGTTCAGCATATCCTACCGTGGCGATGAATAGCGCCATCAAACACAGCGCGAACAGAATGCGCCCTGCCATCCTTTGTGGCTTCGCTACGCCTCTGCTTCTCATTTGCCTGAGCATTCTTAATCTCCTCTAGAGCCTGGTTAGCAGATGGTGATCTGTATGCCTGGTATGGCTTACCGGCGTGTTCAAAGCCCTCCGCTCTGGCCGCCTTTCGTGGCTACCATCACCGAAGTTGACTTGAACATAGCTACGGCTTCCATGCCCACTTCCAGGCTCATCTCGTCGGCGGCTTCGGTCGTAATTATTGCCACGATGTGGTTGTCGCCCACTTGCATATCCACCTGGCACATAACATCGCCGCGCTTGATGCCGGTAATCGTGCCCGGTAGCTTGTTGCGTGCGCTGGTAAGCGCGATGCCTTCTTTGTCCATATCTTCTCCTCCCCAAGTTATGTACCCTGAGCATAATCTAAGATCTAAAATCTAGAATCAGCAGTCCTATTTGCAGTGCGAGCCTCACATCCGGGTTATCAGGATCGAGACCGGTGAGGAACTGGATGCGAGACAAGCGGTAGCGCAGCGAATTGCGGTGGATATAAAGCGCGTTGGCCGTCTGCACCGAGTTGCCCGCGTGGCGCAAATACACAGCCAGCGTCTTGACGAGGTCGCCATGGTGCTCACGGTCGTACTCCTGGAGCGGCTTCAGCAGCCTCTGGTAGTAGGCTGCCCTCTGTGGATCAGCATGGAGCGCCTCAATCAAAGGAGCCACGTGTTCGCTGTTAGCCTCCTGTTTGGATTCTGCCACGTGCGGTTCTCCCCTGGAAATGAGGGCTGGGGTCAGGAGCTATTTCCATCGAAATTTGGGAAATAGAGGTCATGGGGCGAAGCCTCCTGACGGGAGGGGTGTCCCCTGCTACTCCCTCCACTCATTAATTCACCATTGACAGACCACTAGTACAGTTGTAGCACAGCGCGCCCAATGGCTGTTAGTGCAGTATGCACAAAATCTCAGCTATACTGCTGGGTAGGTGCGTGGATCTGTGTTGAGCAGGAGGACGAGCCAGGCGTGGATGCTTATGTTGTCGGCCTTTTGCTGCTGTCGGCGGTGGCGCATGCTGCCTGGAACCTGCTGGCAAAGCGGAGCCTCAACAAGCAGGTGTTCCTCTGGCTGGCGACACTGGTATCGGCGGTGGCCTTCCTCGCGCCTTTCATGCTGCTCTACCGCCCCTTTCCGGCGGTGGGTTGGTTCTTTATCGTCCTTTCCGGCACGCTCGAAGGCCTGTACTTTAGCCTCCTGGGCAGCGCCTACCAGCATGGCGATTTCTCGCTGGTCTATCCACTGGCGCGAGGGTCGGCACCCGTGTTCGTGATATTGCTCGCCTCTATCTTTCTGGGCGAGAGGGTCTTTTGGGGTGCGATGGTTGGTATTTGCCTGGTGGTTGTGGGCATCTACACCCTGCACCTCAAGTCGCTCGACCGGCGAGGGTTGGTAGCTCCGTTCCTCTCGCTCAAGGAGAGGCCATCGCAGCTTGCAGTGCTGACCGGTCTCACAATCGGCTCGTATTCCGTGGTGGACAAAGTGGGAGTTGGCTATGCGGGGCCAGTGTCTTACTTATATCTGGTGTTCCTCGTATCATCGCTGTTGCTCCTCCCCTATATGCTGCTGATGAGACCTGCGGAGGTGCGCCTCGAATGGCGGGCGAGCGCGGCCAGTATCGTGGTAGTGGGCATCATGTTCGTTGCCGGCTTCCTGCTGGTGCTGTACGCCCTCACGCTCAGTCAGGTAAGCTACGTCGCGCCCGTCCGAGAGATATCGGTGGTGTTCGGGGCCATCCTGGGAGCACTTGTTCTGCGGGAGCCTTTCGCCAGGAACAAGATAGTAGGCTCGACGCTGATATTTGCGGGCGTAGTGTGTATCGCACTGGCGACATAGCTCATCCCATCAGACGCCCAGCTACGAAGTCATTATGCTCAAGTTGATGAGAATGGCCGACAATACCAGTTGATTTCAGCACACGGCGCAGGTGGTGGGCCACTGAGGACATTCGGTGATAAACTCATTGCTCCACCAGCAGGGCGACATTGGATGTCCCAAAACCATATTGACCGAATGATGTCAGAAGGAAGAGTTGTTTTCACGAAGAGTGGCATGCCAAGATATAAACGATATTTAGATGATACAGGAGGTACTCCTCTGGGGACCGTTTGGGATGATATACCTCCAGTTAATTCTCAGGCTAGGGAACGCTTAGGCTACCCCACGCAGAAGCCACTGGCCCTGCTTGAGCGCATCATCCAGGCGAGCAGCAACCCTGGCGATGTGGTGCTGGACCCATTTTGCGGTTGTGGCATGGCTATCGCGGCGGCGCAGAAACTGGAACGCAAGTGGATAGGTATAGACATCACCTTCCTCAGCATCGCCCTCCAAAAGAACCGCCTCAAAGACATGTACGGCGACATACCGTACCGCGCGATCGGCGAACCGGAGGATATATACTCGGCGCGTGAACTAGCCCTGACTGGCCGCTACCAATTCCAGTGGTGAGCGCTGTCGCTGGTGGACGCAAGGCCGCAGGGTGGGCAAGAGGGCAGCAAAGTCGGCAAGATGGGCAGCGACAAGGGTATAGATGGCACCATCCCCTTCATAGACGACGGCACCGGAAAATCGAAGCGGGTGATCGTGCAGGTCAAATTGGGCAAAGTGTCCAGCCGCGACATACGCGACCTCGTCGGCACGGTAGAGCGAGAGAAGGCCGCGCTGGGCGTCTTTATCACCCTCGAAAAGCCAAGCAGCAACATGATTACAGAAGCCGTCAAGGCCGATTTCTACCACTCGCCGGACTATTATGGCTCCGCAAGCAAGAAGTACCCGCGCATCCAGATACTGACCATCGAGCAATTGCTACATGGTGAGGGGATAAAGATGCCCCCTCGCGGCCTCGCTTTCAAGCAGGCGCAAAAGGTGTGGTCCACAGCCGAACTCAAGGCGAGTTGGAGTTGAAGTAAAGGCAAACATAATGAGCTTGCATAATAGCCGGTCAGCACGAACTAAATGGGCTCTGTCATTCTGAGCGCAACGAGGAGCGCCTAACGGAGTTTGAACCCTCCAACGCCGAGGGCACTGCACTCTACAGAGTGTGCTATTTGTCACAAATAATAGGGGTATCTCGTCCTATGTTTGCTCGCAACAAAGCTTTGCGAAGCTCTAAAGGAGGCAAAGGAAATGGAGCACAAAGGACGGGACCGTGGACCTTTCCGGCTGGAAGGCGTTCGAGAACGGTCAGGAGAAACTGATGCAGATGTAGTGGTAGTAGGCAGCGGGGTTGCGGGGCTGGCTGCGGCGACTTATCTGGCGCGGGCGGGAAGATCGGTGCTACTCTTCGAGAAATCTACTGCGACCGGCGGCAGGGCTGCATCACAAAGGCACCAGGGATATATCTTCAACCTGGGAGCTCATGCCCTTTACAGCAAAAGCCCAGCCATTGCAATATTGAATGAGCTTGGGGTAGCATTCCCCGGCGGCACGCCAGGCGGTATACGGTGCGTGAATGGCGGTAGCAATTATCTCGCTCCGGTAGATACAGCATCGCTACTACGCACCGAGCTACTAGCCCCTTCGGCCAAGTGGGAGGCGGGTCGCGTGTTGCTTAAGCTCCAGCTTGCAAAGCCGGAGAGTCTAGCCGGAACCAGTCTGCGCACGTGGCTTAGCAGAGAAGTGCGACATGAGAGTGTGCGCCGCCTCCTCGAAGCCAGTGCGAGGGTCGTTACCTACACGAATGCACCGGAACAACTTAGTATGGGTCTCTTTGTCGAGCAGTTGCAACAGGCTACGAAGGGCAAGGTTATATACGTGGATGGGGGTTGGCAGACCCTTGTTGACGGCCTGGAAGGGGTGGCACAGAGTGCGGGAGTGCGAATAGTAACAGGGGCGCGGGTCGAGTCGGTAGAGCACAGTGAGGGCAGCGTAAGTGGTGTGTTGCTCAACGACGGCACTACCTGCCAGGCGAAAGCGGCAATAGTAGCGGTGGGTCCTGGGGATGCTGCACAGCTGGTCAAGGGAGAGGAGAGCGAGGCGCTACGTGGGTGGGCCGAAAGTGCGGTGCCCGTGGAGGTCGCCTGCCTGGATGTGGCGTTACGGCGACTGCCCCAGCCTCGCAACAAAGTTGTCATGGGGATTGACCGTCCCTTATTCTTAACGGTGCAATCAGAATTCTCCCGTGTGACAGCGGACGGCGGGGTCTTACTCTACGCGCTCAAATATCTGGACCCCGCCGCACCCCAGGATGCTGAAGCAGACAAGCGCGATTTAGAGGAGTGGCTTGACCATACGCAGTCGGGTTGGCGGGACGAGGTGGTTGAACGCCGCTATCTACCTCACCTGTTGGTAAGCAATAGCCTCGTCACGGCAGCGCATGGTGGTACGATGGGTCGGCCTGCGCCTGCGGTCCCTGGGGTGCGTAACCTGTACGTCGCCGGTGACTGGATAGGAGCCGAAGGTATACTGGTGAGTGCAAGCCTCTCCAGCGCGAGAGCGGCCGCACTCGCCATCCTCTCAGAGCGAGAAGTCGCATCGTTAGGCAAAGTCGCATAGCGGGGCAGGTTGCCGAGGGCTGAGAAATTGAGGAGAACGGGGAAAGGGTATAGGGAGCGTAGATGAGTAATCTGGAAACCTTCAACGAACACAGGACGTTGCTCTTCTCTATAGCCTACAGGATGCTGGGGAGCGCCACTGATGCCGAAGATATAGTGCAAGAGGCCTTTTTGCGCTGGCAGACAGCAAGCGACGCCGACGTGCGTACCCCGCGCTCTTACCTCTCGACGGTGGTTACCAGGCTCTGTATAGACCACCTGCGTAGCGCCCAGGCGAGGCGCGAGGTTTACGTGGGACCGTGGCTGCCTGAGCCTGTGCTGACAGCGCAGATGCCCGATCTAGCGAGCACGGTGGAACTAGCCGAGTCGCTTTCGTTTGCCTTCATGTTACTGCTTGAAAACCTGGGGCCTGAGGAGCGGGCCGTCTTTCTGCTGCGAGAGGTCTTTGACTACAGCTACGTGGAGATTGCAAGTATAGTCGGCAAGAGCGAAGCTAACTGTCGCCAGATGGTGAGTCGCGCCCGGCAGCACCTGCATGAGCGCAGGCCCCGCTTTCAAGCCTCCCGCGAGCAGCAGGAAGAGGTCACGCAGAAGTTTATCGAGGTCTGTAGCGGGGGCGACATGCAGGCTCTGTTGAGCATGCTGGCACCTGAAGTAACGCTGACTTCAGATGGAGGCGGCAAGGTACAGGCCGCGCATAACATCCTCCACGGCGCATCGAACGTGGCACGCTTCCTCTTTGGGGTAATAAACAAACTGCCACCGGGCGCAGTCCTGACAACGCAGTTGGCGGAGATCAATGGACAGCCGGGCGTTGTGGTCTATCTCGATGGTGAGCTAAATTCGACGATAGTTCTCGATTGCGCCGGCGGCACTATAGCGGCGATTAACATAGTGCTCAATCCCGATAAATTGGGCGCGGTTTCCGTCCTACACGGCGTTTAAGCCCGCCCCGCGCCAAACCTCGCCAGCGCCTCCCGCGTCTCCTCAATCTCCATGACATCTTCCGCCTGCATTTTGTCCAGGCAGGCCTTGCGGCGAGCCAAATCCGTGGCCCACTCTTCGGGAGTGCAATTGGCCCAGGCCGCCAGCTTTGCGGCTACCTCCGGCTGCAGGAACATGTGCTCGAAGGCATCGTTGCCCCGGTCCCAGCGCGATAGGAGGGTTGGCTCCACGCCGGGCAATAGGAACTTGCTGCCGTCCTCGTTGCCCGCGCCAAGCATGTTGACCGTGTTGAAGCGGCGCACGCCCCGCCCGTAGGTGGTGCTTACATAGAGGTTTATCACTAGCGTCAGGTTGGCTATCCAGTGCGGTGGCACCCTCAGCGGGTCGGAGTTGAGTATCGCCACCACATCGTCTACCCGCCCGGCGTGCATAGTCGAGCCTATGGCATAACCCTGTTCGATAAGCTCGAACATCTTGTAGATGCGCGAGCCCCACAAGTATACTGCCAGATGGTCGCTCATCTCATTGGCGAGTACGTAGGTGTTGCCCGGATCAGCGTCTGCCTCGCTCACAAAGTCGAACGTCTCGTAATGCCCACGCAGGTAGACACGCCTGGTGTCCTGGGGCATCAAGTCGAGCAAAGATGTAAGGGTAGTCGTCTTGCCGGCCATCGGAGGCTCCGCCGCCACCAGCACCGACGCTCGCCGCGAAAGCATCGCCCAGACCAGCGCCATGAGGTCGTTGTCGGCGCTACCGGCGTCAATAATCTGCATCACCGAGAGGGGCACCGGCGGCTGCCAGTGCCACCCCCACCAGCCAAATGGCTCATCGTGCTCTTCCATAACCCCTCCGGGGAATTGAAAGTTGAAAGTTTCGAGTACCTAGACAATCAATGTTCTCTATATTATACGAGAGAGTTTGTTTTACGGTATGGGGTTGGAATGGGAGACACGGCAGTTGCACAGCGAGGCGCGATAACCATTGGACCGCAGCAGGGCTGTGTCAAAGCCATAAAGGTCGCAACTTAAGCGCCCAAATCGCACATTGTCATTCCGAACATAGTGAGGAATCGGGTGGGTAGGTGACAATGCTGAATTGGAGGAAGTAATAGGCGCGGTTGTAACTGTGTACGACAGCCAACCGATTCCTCACTCCGTTCGGAATGATAATGTGCGATTTGGTTGCTGCTATTCCAGCCTTGTCCATTTTGATACCGCCCTGAAACCCTAACTTCGCACCCATCGCCCATCGCACGATATGTTATAATTCCAGGCGCGCTAATTGCTTTGGTTTTAGAAGCAGGGCTTTCACACGGAGAGCAGGAGAAAGCAGGATGATACTCCACAGTCGCCAGTGGCGGCTACTGATACGTATAGCGACGCTGGCTGTTACCAGTGTGCTTATGCTTGCGTTCGCGGGCGCGGCGTCTTATGCATTGCAGAACGACAGTCCCAGACCGCTCACCAGCCCTGCCCAGATGTATAGCAAACAAAAGCCTCTGGCCGAGACTTACGTTAATATCAACGCCGCGCCAGACATCAATCATGCCTTCTCGACCAGCGAGTTAATCGGCTCGTCGCATTACTGGATACCGCTTGAAGGTTACGGTGACCAGCTTTTCATCCGCGCCGACAGCGGCCAGTACCTATTTCCATATGACTACAACCCTGAAACCGGCTTCGGCGGCGAACGGGGTCCCGTACTCTACAACGGCAAAATCACCCCGCTCAAGGGCCAGGCCAACGCCGATGACGTAATCAGGGAAATGGCAAAGCAGGGCGTCACCGTGGACAAAGAGAAAGCTATGGTGCTCCTCCAGGGTGAAGCGCCCCAGGCATACCGTCCCGTCGTGCCTGTAATGCCGGTGCTAGCCTGGCTGTGGCTGGCCGCTCTCCTCGGCCTCATGCAAATCTGGCGGGGCAAAGCGGTTCTAAAACGGGTGGCGTAACACGTAACCCTGCTTAGTCTTTGCGCGTCCTTTGTTGTTCTTTGCTTCTTTGCGTTTCCGTCTCTTTACGCATTACGTTTCACGTTTCAGACTGGAGTGTAAATGTTTTTCAAGCAGTTTGTCAACGAGGACCTCGGCTGCGCTTCCTATGTAATAGGAGATACAGATGCGGGCGAGTGCGTGGTGGTTGATCCGGGCTGGGATGTTACGCCCTATGTGGAACTTGCAGCCGGTAAAGGGATGAGCATCCGCTACGTGATCGAGACGCACAACCATGCCGACCACGTTTCGGGACACGGCAAGCTGGCACAGGCGGGCGCGGAAGTAGCTATCTACACAGAGGCGGGGGTTGACTATCCGCACAAACCGCTCAACAATGGCGAAATCCTCACCGTGGGCGACGTGCGGCTGAAGGTAATCCACACTCCCGGCCATCGCCCTGAGCATATATCCATTGCTGTAACTGACACCTCCCGCGCCGATGCTCCCTGGCTGGTGCTTACCGGCGATTCACTATTCGTCGGCGACGTAGGCAGGCCCGATCTCGCCGTAGAGCCAAAAGACGGCGCTGCTCAGTTATTCCAGTCTCTCCATACGCTGTTGGAGTTGGAGGACGGGGTCGAAGTCTATCCGGGGCATGTGTCGGGGTCGCTTTGCGGCAAATCTATGAGTCCAAAGGGTAGCTCCACAATAGGCTTTGAGCGCCGGTACAACGGGCCGCTTACCGAGAAGGAACAAGGCTCGTTCGTGGAGCGCGTCACGTCTGAATTGCCGCCGCAGCCTCCCCAGTTTGGCCGCATCGTAGAGAAGAACAGAGGTCCATTCAGCACGGAGGACCTTTTTGTGCGCCCCCTCACCGCCGACGAGGTCGAACAGATGCGCAAGGAAGGCGCGATGGCGCTTGATGCTCGTGACCCCGACGCTTTCGGTGGTGGGCATATACCGGGCGCTATCAACGTGGACCTCCGTGGCGGACAATTCGCTACCCGCGCCTCCTGGGTAATCGCCGGCGAGAGGCCCGTGCTGCTCGTGCTCGAAACACCCGACGACCTGAAGAGGGCCGTCGCCAACTTGGAAGCCGCCGGCCAGAGCAGCATCAAGGGCTATCTGCTAGGCGGCATGAGCGCGTGGGACAGCAGTGGACGCCCTATCGAAACGCTGCGCCAGACGCCGGTGAAGGAGATCAACGAGAGGCTCCAGGCGGGCGACCGGAGCTTCACCGTGCTTGACGTGCGCGAGAACTCGGAGTGGCGAGAGAGCCACATCGCGGGCGCGATACACATCCCCTTCCACCAACTCAGCAAGAGCCTCGATCAGGTGCCCAGCAACAAGCCGGTAGCCGTCATCTGCGGCAGCGGCAAGCGCAGCAGCATCGCGGGTAGCATCCTCCAGGCGGAGGGCTTCGATCCGATGAACATCAGCGGCGGCATGAGCGCCTGGAAAGCCTCGGGCTACCCGTTGGAATCGCGGGAAACAACGCCCTTACAATAAATGCAGGTTTTGCATCTCAACGCTAAAAGCCTGCTCTGAGCAAGGTTAGCATCGTCGCGCAAAGGTTCTCGCTTTGGCTCTGTATAAGCCTCATCAGGCCGACGCCTGCGTCTGAAGCGCAGGTGAGCCAGTCTTCTTCTATGTGTAACCCCGCCGCGTACACCAGACTAGGATGCTTAATAAGCGTAGCACTAACGAGCCTGCGAACCATGACAGGAAAGGACACGGCGCAACATGCAGAAAAAGAATCGCCTGCGCTCAGGGACCCCTGTCGTCCGTAAACTGATAACTACCATGCTAATCCTCTGTTTGCCTGTTGTCGCCGCCCTGTTCTCCTACGGCACGTTATTCAATTCAGGTGCCGGTGCGCATGGCAGCGTTCTGGGTGCCGCCCCGGCCTGGGCAGCGCCACTCGCCTCGCTTTCCCCTCGCAACCTGAAGAGCGGCGCAAGTGCCTCCTCCGTATTGGAGCCATCCGCCATAGTGGATGTCGAGATTCAGGGCTTTGCCTACTCACCGGATCCTCTAACCATTGCGGTGGGCACGACGGTGCGCTGGTTCCAGCTCGATGCCGGCACGAACCACTCAGCGACCAGCGATCCCGGCGCTCCTGTGGCTTTCGATACGGGTAGAATGCCTTTCAATGGGCAGTCAGCGCCTGTGACCTTCAACACACCTGGCGTCTATAGCTATCATTGCAGTGTTCACGGAAGAAGTATGACGGCATCCATCATCGTGCAGTCGGCACCAGGAGAAACTGCCACCAGTACCATAGCTGTACCTACAACTGCCATCAGTACCGTAGCTGTGCCTGCAACCGCCACTACAACGCCGAACCCGATCGCCTTCTCGGATGTGCCACCTGGAAGCCCCTTCTATCCCTTTGTCAGTTGCCTGGTGAGCCACAATGTACTGAGCGGCTACATGGATGGCACCTTCCGCCCAGGTGTTGAAGTAAATCGAGGACAGTTAGCCAAGATTATCGCCAACGCGGCAGGTTTCACTGAGAAAGTCACGTCTGACCCCACCTTCCAGGATGTAGACACCGACGCTCCGTTCTATCTTTACGTGGAGCGAATAGCCTCGCGCCATATTATCAGCGGATACGCCTGTGGTGGGGCGGGCGAGCCTTGTGGTGCCGGTGATAAACCTTACTTCCGCCCGGCCGCAAACGCCACACGCGGGCAGATAGCCAAGATAGTGGCAAGCGCCGCCTACCTGACGACCACACCCACGAGCCAGACTTTCGCCGATGTGCCCGCCACCAACAACTTCTACTCTTATGTCGAGCAACTGGCAGCTAACAATGCTATGTCCGGTTATTCATGCGGGGGCGCTGGCGAGCCATGCGATGCCAACAGCAGACCCTACTTCCGCCCAGCCGCTAACACCACCAGAGGCCAGATATCCAAAATCGTAGCCACGCCATTCTTCCCCGACTGCGCGAGGTGAAACGCCTCACTCCGCCCTACGCAAGCGATTGACCAGCGTAGCGGAGAAGTATGCCCGGTCCTGGACGCGGGCGAAGAGGCAGG
>JBBSIK010000051.1:0-10916 GCA_038232115.1 Chloroflexia bacterium | reverse complement strand
CATGCTGGGCGTGGTAGACGTAGACGGCGACACGTTCGTCATGGCCGACATACCGGGCCTGATCGAGGGGGCGAGTCAGGGCACGGGTCTCGGCCTTGAGTTCCTGCGGCACGTCGAGAGGACGCGCTTGCTGCTGCACATCGTGGATGGCTCGGCGGGTCTGTGGGGCGATTATATGGCTGGCGAGAGCGCAGATGGCGCGATGGAGGGTGCCGATGGCGACGGTCGTGACAGCGGCGTACACCCTTCGCAGACTACCGACCCTATAGCCGATTTCAAGCGCATCAACGCCGAGCTTGAGCAGTACGATCCCGATATAGCGGATAGGCCGCAAATCGTGGCTATCAACAAGGTGGACATCCCTGAGGTGCAAGAGCGTCTACCGGCCTTGATTGAGCAGTTCCGGCAGATGGGTTATTCGGCCTATCCCATTTCGGCTGCTACGGGCCAGGGTGTGAAGGAGCTTATGCGGGTGGTCGCGGCCAAACTGCGCGAGCTACCCAAACCGGACTGGGAGGAAGAAGCGCTCCAGGAAGGCGACGAGCCTGCGGAGGAAGTGGTGGTCAAGCCTCTGCATAATGCAGGCCGCGTGGCCCATTTCGAGGTGAGGCCGGACGGGCAGGGCCGTTATCGAGTCGCAGGCCCTCGCATCGAGCGACTTATCACGGCCACCGACATGAATAACCCCTTCGCCCTTGAGCGTCTCCAGCGTGAGATGGCAAAGATGGGCGTTACCTCTGCTCTATCCGAAGCGGGCGTGCAACCCGGCGACACCGTGGCTATAGGCCGCACCGAACTCGAATGGAGCGACGAACCCTGGGTGCGCTTCGACCAGAGCACGTCCCGCCGCAAGAAGAAAGAGGGGCCGGGCAAGCAGCAGAGTTAGGGGGCTGGGGATCAGGGACTGGAGGAGAACAAATGAGAATACCCACAATTGAGGGCACTATACGCAGGCGTTTCCTGGTCAACTTCAGGGTAGACCCTGAAACTATGCAGAAGCAGCTTCCAGCCCGTTTCAGGCCCAAACTACAGGATGGCATGGCTGTTGCCGGTATCTGCCTTATCCGCCTTGAACACCTTCGCCCGAAACTGCTGCCTGAGATCGTTGGTCTCAGCAGCGAGAACGCGGCCCACCGGGTTGCGGTGGTGTGGGAGGACGCGGAGGGTATCACCAGGGAGGGCGTGTATATACCCCGCCGCGATACCAATTCGCCCGTAAATCTGCTGCTCGGGGGCCGCCTCTTTCCGGGGGAGAACCACAAAGCCCAATTTAGAGTAAGCGAGGCTGATGATGAGATTAAGTTTGCCATGAGGTCAGAGGACGGCTCGGTTGAGGCGAAGTTGGCGGGCAGGATTGCCGACTCGCTACCGCAGACCTCCGTATTTCCCTCGCTGGCGGAGGCATCGTCGTTCTTTGAGGCAGGCTCGCTAGGCTACTCCCCTACCAGTGGCGGGAAGCACCTCGATGGCCTGACCCTCCAGACGAAAGAGTGGCATGTTGAGCCTCTAGATGTCAGGGCTGTCTTTTCTAGCTACTTCGCGGATGAGAAAGAGTTCCCAAAGGGAAGTGCCGAGTTCGACCATGCGCTGATTATGAGGGACCTCGACAGCGAGTGGCGTAACGCCTCCGATTTGTATGTGTGATGCGTGCGGTTGAGGGCTAGAAGAAACAAGGGGCGGACAAGCAGCAGAGCTAGCTTCTCTGGTGATTACCCATATCTCTGATTGCCCCCGGCGACTAAAGTCACGGGCAACGCTTACGAAGTCCGCAAGGCGGACTGGAGATGGTTACAGGACCAACTTAGTCGCCGTAGGGCGACTTTGTAACTGGTGCCTGCGGTTTCAACCGCCGGGGATGCTCTGACATGTGGGTAATCACCAGAAAGCTAAGGATTGAAAATACAAAGTGGTATCTAGTCACCAGCGAAGAACCCGCCAGGATTATGGCGGGTTCTTTGCGTCTTGGCGTTTCCGTCTCTTACTATCCCCTAGCCCCTTATCAAAACCTCAAACCTATCTATATCCTCTCGAATGATGCCCAGGCTAGCGCGCCAGAAGTCGGGGGTGCGGATGTCTATGCCGAAGCGTGCGGCCAGGGTGGCGGCGTCGGCCAGGCCCGTCGAGGATAGCAAGTCGTCGTAGCCGGTGCGGAAGGCTTCGGGGTCTTGCTGGAACTGCGCGTACAGGCCGAGGCCGAACAGCAGCCCGAACATGTAGGGGAAGTTGTAGAACGACAGCCCCGTGCTGTAGTAGTGCCCCTTGACGGCCCACATATAGGGGTGTAGCGCGTTTTCGTCCAGGCCGTCGCCGTAGGTCTCCCGCTGCGACTGCACCATCAGCTGGCAGAACTCGTCCACCGATAGCTCGCGCTGCTTTCTCGCCTCGAAGACGCGGCTCTCGAACAAGAAGCGGCTGGTGATGTCTACCACCACCTGCGAGCTATCCTGGAGCGCGGCCTCAAGTATCGAGATTTGCTCCTCGCGCCCGGCGTCTTTGAGCGCGGCGTTCTGTATGATCGTCTGGCAGAATATACTGGCCGTTTCCGCGAGCGTCATCGGCGTGCTCTTTTGCAGCATCGTGCGGTGCGACTTCACGTAGTTGTGGTAGGCGTGGCCTAGTTCGTGCGCCACCGTGCTCATGCTGTCATACGATGGCTTGAAGTTGGCGAACACCCGCGACTCGTCGTTGCGTAGCCACATACAGTACGCCCCATCGCGCTTGCCTGGTCGAGGTTCGGCGTCTATCCAATCCTCGTCGAAGGCGCGCTTGGCGAAATCGCTCATCTTGCCGGAGTAGGTGCCGAATTGCTCTACGATGAACCGCGTGGCTTCGGGGTACTCCCATACGTGCTCCGTCTTGCCGACGGGGGCGAACAGGTCGTACCAGGCGAGCTTTTCGATCCTCATGAGGCGGGCCTTCGCATGGAAGTAGCGGTGGAAGTCAGGGAACGACTCGTGGGCCGCCTGCATCATGGCGTCGAGCGTTTGCCGGTCTATGTTGGCGTCAAAGATTGCCTCGTCCAGCGCCGAGTCCCAGCCCCTGCGCTTACTGAGGGTGTTCACCTCGCCCTTGATGCTGTTGAGGGCAGCCGCCAGAGGCACCGCCACGCCCTTCCAACTCTCGATTTCGGCCTCATATGCTTTGCGGCGCACTTCGCGGTCAGGCTGGAACGCTAGGGTGCGTATCACGCTCATCGGCAGCTCTTTGCGCTCGCCGTCAAGTTCGATAGGCACCATTAGCTGCGAGGTCACGTTATTGTGCAGCTTGCCCCAGGCCGATCCACCCGATGTGTTCAACTCGGCTGCCAGAGCCTCTTCGCTGGGCGACATCAGGTGTGTGGCTTCTTTCTTCGCTTTCTCTAGCATGTACTTGTGGTCGGCTGCCACCTGCGATCGGTTTAGCAACTCCTCCATGTTCAGCGAGCCGATCCAGGCGGTCAGGCGCGTACTTAGTTGGCTCAGGAGTACCATGCTGTTCTGCAATTCGCTCAGCTTGGCCTGGGCCAGGTTGTCCCGCGAATTGGTAGAGGTGAAACTGCGTATGTATGCGCCCAGCGTGAACGCTTCACTAAGTACCTCATTGACGCGCTTGACTATCGTCTCGAACGTCCGCACCGTGGCATCGTTCAGGGGCTTGCGCTCGGTCTTGCCTATGTTATGCTCATCGAATAGCCGCGCCAGGTCGTCTATGCTGCCTACTACGTGGCTGAAGCCCTGCTCGAACTCCGGCGAGTCGAGGCTGGGATAGACTACTGTCATATTCCAGTGCGGCAGTTCAGGTTTTGCAGTTGTCACCATGTTGTGTTTGTCCTTTCTTGATGGGTGATAAGTAATGGTTAGAGAAGAACCCTTACATAATCTTTATCTTTGCGCGTTCTTGGCGTTTCCGTCTCTTTCTAGCCCCCGGTTCCTGCAATGCTCTTCTCCAGTTGCTTCATGGCGGCGGCTACTCCGTCTTTGTTGCTAAAAACAGCCGAGCCTGCTACGAGCAGATTCGCGCCTGCCTGTACCACGAGGGGCGCTGTTTTCTCGTGTATGCCGCCATCTACCTCGATGTCGCAGTCAACCATACCCCTCTCGTCCAACATCTCGCGCAGACGTGCTATTTTGGGCAGCATTGACTCTATGAACTCCTGCCCACCGAAGCCCGGATTGACCGTCATTACCAGCACCATCTCGACGTATTCGAGTATCTCCTCCAGCATCACCAGGGGAGTAGCAGGATTGAGCGCAATGCCCGGCCTGACTCCCGCGGCGCGTATCTGTTGGGCAACCCGGTGCAGGTGCTTGCACGCCTCGACATGGACGATGATATAGTCGGCCCCGGCTTTGGCGAACTGCGGGATATATAGCTCCGCATTCTCTATCATCAGGTGGGCTTCTATGGGAATATGGACATGGCCCCGTATAGCCTCGACAACAAGCGGACCGACAGAGATGTTAGGCACGAAGTGGCCGTCCATAACATCCACCTGGATGCGAGTGGCTCCCGCAGTTTCTGCCTCGCGCACCTGGTCGCCCAGCCGTGAGAAGTCGGCGGATAGTATAGAGGGTACGATGCCGATTTTGCGGTGGTATGTGTTCATATGCCAGATTACCCCGGCGGTTGAAACCGCAGGCAACACTTACAAAGTCCGCATGGCGGACTGGGGATGGTTATAGTGGCAATTTAGTCGCCGTAGGGCGACTTTGTAATGATTGCCCGTGACTTTAGTCGCCGGGTGCTAGCCACTATCTGAGATATGGTCAATCACCGAACCCGGTAAGGGCCTTATACTTTCTACTTTCGACTCGATCTTACCTGTACCGGTCCAACTGCGACGCTGCCGCCAGGTCTACCAGCCACGTGAGGTGGCCGCTTGCCTCTCTCAGTAGCTGGCTGGGGTACTCTTCGGGGTTGTATGGGCCTTCCAGCACCTCCCTGAGGGCAGCCGATTTGCCCTCACCCCCTACCATGAGCAGCACTTCGACTCCTGCATTGAGCACAGGTGCGGTGAGCGTTATCCGCCATGTGTCCAGCTTATCAACATAGTTGGCGACCACCAGCTTGCTTTTTTCATGCAAGGCAGAGGTGTGTGGGAAGAGCGATGCGGTATGCCCATCGTCACCCATGCCGAGAAAGATCATGTCGAATTTCGGCATTTCACCTTCTCTTAGCCCGAACACACGTCGCAAGGTGGCTTCATACTGCGGCGCAGCTTCTTGCGGCTCCATACCTTCAGTGAGCATGGGGAAGATGCTTTCCGGGCTGATATGGAGCGGCTTGAAAAGGTTATCGTTAGCCAGCTTGTAGTTGCTGTCTTTGCTGGTGGGCGGCACCCAACGCTCATCGCCGAAGAAGAACTCGATGCGGCCCCAGGCCACTTCGTGACGGAACGTGTCGGAAGCGAGCAGGCCATATAGCAGCTTGGGCGTCGAGCCACCGGAGAGCGCCACGCGGAACGGCCTGCCCTCATCGGTTGCTTCCTTCGCCAGACGCACGAACATTTCCGAGGCGTCGGCAGCGAGGGCGCTGGGGCTTTCCTCGACATCAAGGGTCATATTTTGCTGTTTCGGATTGGTCATTTGGGGGGTACTCCCGGTGGGCGTGTGCGTGATGTGTGTGATTGTGCGCTAATTGGCTCGCCCGTGGTGCTCTTTCTTGGCCCTTCTGTTTCAGGCGTAGTAACACCGCCCCGTATGAAGGCAGCGACCATATCCATCGCCTCTTCATACACGCGATCTCGACTGTAGACCTCAAGTTCGCGATCGAGCAGGTCTGACCGCGCAAGCGACTCCATCTGTATGTTCCGAGTGGTAGGTGGCACGCCTTCCACCGCTACGCTCGTCCACGCAGAGCCTGCCTCTTCGCTATCCTCATGGAAGGCGACCTCGAAGCATGCCTCTCTCTTGCCCTCGGCATCTTGCGCCAGCTGCTCAGCCTCGCCATCCTGGCTGATTACCTCCAGGCGGACCATGCATATATCGCCCGGTATGTCGGACTTGCGTGAGTTCGGCTTCAGCACGATTGTGATTGGGCGCTTACCGGAGCGCAAAGAGAGTGTCGCCACGGGTGGCAGTTGGTCGGGAGAGTGCATCAGTTTGTAGACGTTGTCCGCCGGATGCCAACCGAGGCGACTCGCTAGCCAACCCGCTACCATAAGGGCCTGGGCGCGGTTAACAGGTCCACCCTTCGACGAAAGCGCATATTCGATAGTCACCCTGCCGATGTTGTCCAGGTAGGGCCGTAGGTCCGGCGCGTCGAAAAAGCCTGCTACGATCTCGCGCCAGTGGGTGATGCGTCCCCAATTCATATCGGTGCCCGATATATGCGGCCAGGTGTTCTTGAGGCGAGTAGCCATGCGCTGCAACGCGCCTTCGGGGGTCTCGAAAGTAGCCGAGTCGACAATGAGGCGGTCCAGCGAGTCTGCTAGCTGTCGGAACACGTAGTCGTCGAAAGGAGAGCCGTGGGGCCACCAGAGAAAGGCGGGCAGGTCTGACAGAAGGAGTGGCAGCACAGCCGCAGGTATCTGCCTCAGCGACTCGCCGCCCGATACTATCATCACCTGCTCGCAACATACCTGTCGCCCACCTGCTGGGGGTATCTGGCAGAACATAGACACCCACGCCTGCACGGGCGTATCAGCGCCTCTTGGGTCTTCCACAATAGCGAGCACGCGGCAGGGATGACGCCCTGTGATCTTCTCAGTGTCGCCCACATATTCGTTGGCGATATCCTGCGACTCGGCATGTACGATCAGATTGAGCACCTGGGCCATCGTCACGGAGTTCGAGCCGGACCCATCTCTGCTGTGTGCCGTTTCCGCGACATCGCGCCAGAGTTCATTAAGCTGAGACTCTATTTTCTCGATAGGCACGGAGATAGCAGGCCCTGTGTCTATGTTCGCCTGGCTATCAGTCTGGGTTGCGAGGGGGGCACCTGCAACATACACCAGTGGCGGTGTTGTATCGCTCCTGCCTTCAGTGTTGGGTGCGAGCATAGTACGGGCGTCATCTAGCCCGCCGGCAGCTTGCGACGGCGCTCCTTCATCTAGAGGCCTTTCGCCAGCGCCTTGCTGTGCCGTATCGTTTGTCTCCTCTGTTTTATCTTCTGTGTCCGCCATGTACCATGGCCTCCAATCTGCCGATTTTGGATTTTAGATCGCTTCCATGATCCAAGCTCGCTACAGTCTTCTCCATGCGCGCCCGTCCCGTTCGATAAGGCTGTCGGCGGTAGCGGGACCCCAGCTACCTGCCCTATAGTTGGGAAAAGTAGGTGCGGGTATGTGCTCCCAGCCCTCCAGAATAGACGTGGCAAGCTGCCACATAAGCTCCACTTCGTCGCGCCGGGTGAACAGCGTCGACTCGCCCATCATACAGTCCATGAGCAGGCGCTCGTAGGCGTCCACCACCTCGATGCCGAACGACGAGCCATAGGCAAAGTTCATGTCCACAGACCGCAGTCGTATGGCCGGGCCAGGCATCTTCGATTCGAACGTGATAGAGATGCCCTCGTCAGGCTGGATGTGCAGGACGAGGGCGTTTGGCCTTAGCTCGTCCGCCGACGTATGCTGGAAGAGCGCAAGTGGCGCAGGCTTGAACTGTATGGCTATCTCGGTGTCGCGCTTGGGCAGACGCTTGCCGTGGCGCAGATAGAATGGCACGCCCGACCAGCGCCAGTTGTCTACGAAGAAGCGGGCGGCCACGAATGTCTCGGTTTCCGAGTCGGGTGAGATACCCTGCTCCTGTCTGTAGCCCGCCACCGGCTTGCCGTAGATCGCGCCAGGACCATATTGGCCGCGTACCGTGTTCTGGGCCACCTCGTTGAGCGAGAACGGCTTGATCGCCCGCAGCACCTTCGCCTTTTCGTCACGCACAGCCTGCGCCTCGAACGCGGCAGGCGGCTCCATCGCCACCAGGGTGAGAAGCTGCATCATGTGGTTCTGTAGCATGTCTCTGAGGGCACCGGCAGTGTCGTAGTATGATGCTCGGTCCTCCACGCCCAGACTCTCAGCCACCGTGATCTGCACGTGATCTATGTACCGGCGGCTCCAGATAGGCTCCCAGATGCCGTTGGCGAAGCGGAACACGAGTATGTTCTGCACCGTCTCTTTGCCGAGATAGTGATCAATGCGGTAAATCTGGTCCTCGTTGAACACCTCGCTGATCTGGCGGTTTAGTTGTTGCGCGCTCGCAAGATCGTACCCGAAAGGCTTCTCGACTATAATGCGCTTCCAGGCAGTGTCTGTACTGGGGAGCAGAGTCAGCGAGCCGGTGGTGAGCAGGCCAGTGGTGAGAGGGCCGGTGTTCATCCCCTTGCCGTTGGGGGAGGCCAGGTAGCCTGTCGTGAGGCTGGCCGGTTTTGCGTTTGCGAGGCCGGCAGCGCCCAGATTCGCTACGATATGGGCGTAAAACTCGGGTGGAGTGGAGAGATAGTACAGGCGATTGCCCTGGGTGCCGCGCTCATTGTCTATCTCGCTCAACTTATCCGACAGCTTCTGGTAACCCTCTGGGTCGTCGAAGTTCGATTGGACGTAGAAAAGGCCTTTGGCGAAAGACTCCCAGACAGCAGGCCTTTGCGAAGGCTTGTTGCGCGAGTATTTCTCTATAGAGGCTTTGGCCTGCGCGCGGAAATCGTCATCTGAGAGGGGGCGACGCGCAAAGCCCACCAGTGTGAAGTTGCCCGGCAAGCGCCGCTCAACCGAGAGGTTGTAAAGGGCAGGCAGCAGCTTGCGATGAGCCAGGTCGCCCGTCACACCGAAGAGAGTCATGGCGCAGGGATCGGGCGTGCGCCTCATACGCAACCCTTCGCGCAACGGATTTTCGATTGGGTTAGTGTTTAGTAATGTTACCATAGCGTATTGCGCGCTGCTTATACTTTGATGCTGTGCAGCGCATGAAACTGTTCGGCAACCTCCAAGCGATATTATGTACCTTGCTACTTAAAAGCAGAGGTGCGTCCACGTAGTAGATGCCTTGTCGGAGAAGGCGGATATTACGTGTGGCGCACACTCGACGTTATAGTACCATAATGTGTGCCACCGTTGGGAGTTGAAAGTAGAAAGTGGAAAATTTCGAAGGGTCTGGCTTGATCCTTGCCAGGCGTGCGCATTACAGACAAGCCCCGGAAGGTTAGCTGCTCTGTACTTCCTACTTTCCACTTTCCACTTTGGCCTCCTACTTCTTCCCATCCTGGCCGGGTATGGTTGACTTGTAGATGTCCTGGGCCGTGCCCTGAACGTCTTTCACTACGTTGCCTGGGTCGTGCTTGCTGCTTTCGGCGGTCTTCTCAGCTTGCGCGGTCTTGTCCATCACCTGGTTTGCAGCGTCCTCCGAGCTGACTGAGACGTTGGTAGCGGCCATAGATGGCGTGCCAGGCGCTACCGACTTCATCGACTCGGCGGCTACCTGCGACTCGATAGCGTCGGATACGCGGACGGCATGACCGCCGAACTGGTTGCGAAGGGCGGCTGTCACCTGGGCGCTGTATGACTCTTCCTGGCGCGAGTAGAAGCGGGCCATTAGCGACAGAGTTATAATGGGCGCAGGCACCGAGTTGGCTATCGCTTCCAGCACCGTCCAGCGACCCTCGCCGGAGTCTTCGACGTAGCCTCTAATGCGCTCAAGGGCGTTTCCTTCTTCGTCGAAAGCGCGCTCCGCCAGTTCCAGCAGCCATGAGCGTATCACGCCACCGTTGTTCCATACCTGGGAGAGGCGCGATAGGTCCACGTTGTAGTCGCTGGTCTTGATGATCTCAAAGCCTTCGCCATAAGACTGCATCATGCCGTACTCGATGCCGTTATGCACCATCTTGGTGAAGTGGCCCGCGCCGTGAGTGCCAAAGTAGTCGTAACCGTTTTCATTAGGCGCGAGTGTGCTGAAGAGGGGGCGCAGGTGGTCGAATATCTCGCGCTCGCCACCCATCATCATGCAGTATCCATTCTTGAGGCCCCAAATGCCGCCGGATGTGCCCACGTCCATGAAGTGCATATCGTGCTCGGCAAGTATCTTCGAGCGGGCAATCGAGTCGCGGAAGTTGGAATTGCCACCATCTATGATGATGTCGCCCGCGTTGAGCAAGGGGATAAGCTGGTGTATCTGTTGCGTGGTGGGGTCACCCGCAGGCACCATGGTCCACACGGCTTTGGGCGACTCTTTGAGGTTGTCTACAAGCTCCTCAAGCGAGAAGGCGGGCACAGCGCCATTTTGCGCTGCCTCCCGCGTCTTATCCGGCGAGCGATTGTAAGCTACCACTCGGTGTCCGCCAAGAAGTAGCCTCTCTACCATATTCGCGCCCATACGCCCCAGTCCAATGAAACCTAGTTCCATGTGTTCCTCCTGCGAATGGAAAGTTGGAAAGTTCTTACATTACGTTCAACTGGGAACTTTCCAACTTTCCACTAAATCCCAATTGGCTCAATTGCCGTTTTGGTTGGCCCTATGCTCGCCGCGTGGTCGCCACTGGTGCTGAAGCGGCTTTTCCTGGAAGGCTGGATAGCAGGGTTTCGCGTTTTGTCTCAATAACTGCGTCCAGAGTCGTAAAGCTCTTGGTGAACGACTCGACGCCCTCGGCCGTCAGTTCCATCGTGATCTGATCGAGCGAAATACCCAGCGATTCTAGCTCCTGAAGTTGCTTCTTCGCCAGGTCCATGTTGGCATCAACTGTGCGAGCAACGTGACCGTGGTCTTTGAATGCCGTAATCGTTTGTTCGGGCATCGTATTAACCGTGTCAGGACCGATCAGGTCTTCGACGTACATCACGTCGTTATACTGGGGGTTCTTGGTGGAGGTGGAGGCCCAGAGGGGACGCTGTACCCGTGCACTCTTAGCCTTTAGCTTGTCCCATCGTTCGCCACTGAAGACCCCCAGGAACTCTTCATAGGCCATCTTGCTGTTGTTGATGGCGGCTGTGCCGAGCAGGCTCTTGATAAGCTTTT
>JBBSIK010000050.1:0-10968 GCA_038232115.1 Chloroflexia bacterium | reverse complement strand
CTCAAGACGGTGGGGTTGCTCACTCTCATGACGCAGGCGGGGCTGCATATCCCGGTGGATAGCGGCTCGCGGGCAGTCGTGTTCAAGGACGTGTTCGCGGATATTGGCGATGAGCAGAGCATTGAGCAGAGTCTGAGTACCTTCTCCTCACACATGTCGAACATCGTTGGCATCCTCAAGCAGGCGAATCGAGAGGGTCTCGTGCTGCTGGACGAGTTGGGCGCGGGCACTGATCCCCAGGAAGGCTCGGCGCTGGCCCGCTCGATCATCAGCACCCTCATGGAGATGGGCGCGCTGTCGGTGTGTACCACTCACTATTCGGAGCTAAAGGCGTTCGCTTTTTCGACGCCCGGTGTGGAGAACGCTTCGGTGGAGTTCGACATTGAGACGCTCAGCCCCACCTATCGCCTGATGATAGGCGTGCCGGGGCGCAGTAACGCCTTCGCCATCGCCAACCGCCTGGGCTTGAGCCACACCATCATCAACAAGGCAAAGCGTTTCGTGGACCCGGAGACGCAGCGTGTGGAAGACCTGATCGAGGACATCCGCTCGCAACGGGAGGCTGCCCAGAGCGAGAGGGGCACGGCAGAGGAGGCTCGCATAGACCTGGATCGCATGCGCGAAGAGCTAGGTCGCCGCCTTGCCGAGGCCGAGGAGATCAAGGCTCGTGCCGCCGAGGAAGCCCGCGCCGAACTTGAGCACGAACTTGAGACGCTGCGGACCGAGATGCGCCGGTTACGCGCCCGCGTGGAGGCTGGTCTCACCGCCACCTCCGACGAAACGCTGACCCGCCAGTGGGTGCAGCAAGCCCAGACCCGCGCCGACGAGATGGAGAGGCAGCTAGCGGCCAAAGCCAGGGTGCAGCGCAACGCCCGCAGTCGCCCCCAGCCCAGAGCTACCACTGAAGACGGCAGCAGACCGCACGTGCTCGGCTCCGGCGATGTTGTGTTTGTGCAGAGCCTGGGTGCCGAGGGTGACGTGCTTAGCTCACCTGACAGCAACGGCCAGGTAGACGTGCAGGTGGGTGCCTTCAAGATGCGGGTGCCCGTGTCTGGCCTGGTGCTGAGGCGTACCGCAAGCGCCATGAGTGTCGCACGAGAAGCCGCAGCGTCCGCCGCATCCAGAGCTTTTGCGCTGCCTGCCATGCCTGCCGAAACGCCCCGCCTTGAGTATGATTATCGCGGCATGCGAGCCGAAGAGGTAATAGAGGACCTAGACCGTCGCCTGAACGATGCCGCGCTGGTGGGGATGCCTTTCATCCGCATCATACATGGCAAAGGCACCGGCGCTCTCCGCAAGGCCGTGCGCGAGTATCTACGCAAGCAGCCCATCGTCAAAGAAGTCGAGACCGCACCTATCGAGCAAGGCGGCGAGGGCGTGACGATAGTGAGGCTATGACGGGCCTAACATGTAAAGGGACGAAACGTAAAGACGCAAAGACGCAAAGAACGCGCAAAGATTTAAGAAGGGGTTCTTCACTAACAACTAACCACTCGTAACTTGAACCAGAGGACGTACAAAATCTATGGCTACACCACCCGCCACCTTTCGACGGCGCGATTTTGGGGAGCCGCCTCCCCTTACCCCCAAGCCGATGTCGGCTTCCAGGAGCACAGTCAACCAGGTGATGCTGCCCAACGACGCAAACCCGATGGGTAATGTGCATGGCGGCTCGATTATGAAGATGGTAGACATCGGGGCTGCCGTGGCTGCGATGCGGCACTGCGGGCGGCAGGTGGTCACCGTGGCGCTCGACCATATGAGCTTCCTGGAGCCTGTATTTATAGGCGATCTGGTGACGATTACCTCGCAGGTGGAGTACGTAGGCTCTACCTCGATGTTGGTGCGCGTGCAGGTAGACGCTGAGAATCCGGCTTCGGGCAGGCGAGTGCATACAAGCTCCTGCGTGCTCACCTTTGTAGCCCTGGACGAAGACGGTCGCCCTGTGCCGGTGCCGCCACTCCTGGCCGAGACGCCCGAAGAAGAGGCGCGCCTGGAGGAAGCCAGACGCATATACGAGGCGGCCAAGGATGAGCGGGCGCGACAGGCAAGAGCGTGATACGCGGGGTTGAGGGCTGAGGATGCAGTAAGTTCGGATTGCGTTAGCGGCTTGATGGACGAACCGGCAGGCGTACTATGTCTCTGGTTATGCCTCTGTTTCAGGATTACGCTAAATCTGTACCGGGACTCATCAGGGACTATATACCCATTGACTCACTCTTCCGGCTATGGCTAGAATCTTAGTGTGCCGCTTCGGTAAGATTCTAGAAGAAAGTTGTGTGCTCGTGGTGTTGAAATACAATAATCGCCTCGCTTTATTGACGCTGCTACTCTTGGCAGCCGCCTTTGGCTCTCTTGCCGGTGGAGGTTGCATACTGGCGCGGTCTATGAATGCTTCTGCCTCCGCTTGCGCAGGCGAGACGTATCCTGATGTGTGCCCAGGTGACTGGTTCTATCCCTATGTGATGGACCTCTCCGGCTCAGGCGCGGTGTCCGGTTTCGCGGATGGGACGTTCAGGCCGTACAGCGAAATATCTCGTGGGCAGATAATCAAGGTGATTGTGCAGGCGATGGGTCTCACCTCGCCAGCGCCCTTTGAGCCTACTTTCGCCGATGTGCCTGCCACCCATACATTCTTCCAGTGGATAGAGACCGGTGCGGCGAAGGGTTTGTTCGGCGGCTATCCTTGTGGCGGCGTGGGCGAGCCTTGCGACAGCCAGCATCGCGCTTATTTCCGCTCAGGATCCAACGTTAGCCGTGGGCAGCTTGCCAGGATGATCGTTGGCGCGAAAGGCTGGTCCTCCCTGGCACCGTCGAAGGCCACATTTAGCGATGTGCCTGTTGGCAGCCCTTTCTTCGGATATGTGGAGAGGGTTGCGGCTAACGGCATTATCGGTGGGTACGCCTGCGGTGCTGCCGGTGAGCCGTGTCCTGGCACCTATTTCCGTGCATCCGGCACCGCCACCCGATCTCAGGCCTCCAAGATGGTCAGCCTTGCACGCCAGCCCGCCCCCATTGTTACGGGCACCCCTGCCGCCACGGCTACAACAGTAGTGAATGATCCCTGCCCTATCTTCCCAGCGGATAATATATGGAACAAGAATATCGCCGCGCTGCCCACTCACTCGATGTCTGCGAAGTACATAGCGTCTATCGGCCTGGGTGCGAACATGCACGCCGATTTCGGTTCGGGACTGTGGCAGGGGGAGCCTATCGGCATACCGTTCGTCCATGTGCCTGCAGGTCAGCCCCTGGTGCCGATCCATTTCACCGCTTATGGCAGCGAAAGCGATCCAGGCCCCTATCCAGTGCCGGTAGACGCGCCTATCGAGGGCGGACCCAACAGCAGCGGTGACCGCCACGTGCTGGTTGTGGACCAGGGTCGCTGCAAGCTTTATGAGACATATTACTCGTTCCCCAATAGCGATGGCTCATGGAACGCCAAGAGTGGCGCTGTTTGGTCGCTCAATTCCAATGCTCTGCGTACCGATACCTGGACTTCCGGTGACGCTGCCGGACTGCCGATCTATCCCGGCCTGGTGAAGTACGATGAGGTGGCGTCAGGCGTGGTGAGGCACGCGATACGCTTTACGGCACCTCAGACGCAGAAGACTTACATATGGCCCGCCCGTCATTACGCCAGCAACGATCCCAACCCTGCTCTGCCACCGATGGGTCTTCGCGTTCGTCTCAAGACCAACGTGAACCTGTCCGGCTATCCACAGCAGGTGCGGGTGATATTGCAAGCGCTGAAAGACTATGGCATGGTCCTGGCCGACAACGGTTCTCCCTGGTCCATAAGCGGCGCGCCCGATCCGCGCTGGGACAACCAGATGCTCCATGCGATGGACAACCTTCACGGCTCCGACTTTGAAGCGGTGGACGAGTCGGGTCTCATGGTGGACCCCAATTCGGGCCAGAGCCGGTAAGCACCCTCGATTAGATCAAGCAGGGTTGACGCCGCTCTATATTGGGAATACAATATAGGCGGAATAGGCGGAGCTGCCACATATATCCTGCCTCTTTTCAGAGCGCGTCCCCTTATGTTGGCGTTTCTGCTGCGTGCATTATGAAGAGGCAACTGTTCGCGTCCCTGCATACGTAGCGCCTTTCAAACGAGCAGAATAACATCAAGAAGAGGAGGAAAATTCTGTGAGTAACGACCCCAATCAGCCCAACCAGGGTGGGTGGCGCTTTGACCCGCAAACCGGCCAGCCCGTCGAGCAAAGCCCACCCCCACAGCCGCAAGAGCCGGCTTACGTTCCCCCGCAGCCTACGTACACACAGCCTCAGAACCAGGAATACACGCCCCCAGCTGTCGACCCCAATGCCCAGCAGGGCTATCGCGCGCAGACGGAGCCATATGCGCCTGCGCCCACTGAGCCGGTGATGCCTGTTCAGCCTTACGCCTCTGCCCCACAGGTGAACGTCAACGTGCCGAAGAAACGAGGCAACATTGGCCTTATCGTGGGTCTGGTGGTGCTGGCTTTAGTCGCGGCTGGTGCATACGCTGTGTACTCCTTGCTCAACCAGACGATCAATCGTCCGGCGGTGGCGGTAGAGCGTATCTTGCCCGCGAACTCCCTAGGTTATTTCTCGGTGAACCCTGTGCTGAATGGTAACCAGAAGGCCGCCATGGACAAAATGAAGGATGCCTTCCAGTCGCAGCCCGGCTTCAAGGAGGCGTGGGGCAAGATCACCTCGCAGGCTAGCGCACTGGGAGGAGCCCTGGGCATGGCGACCCCTGCGGCTACACCCTCTGTGGGCGACTTCGATGCGCTTTCCAGCTACCTCGGCGGCAATCTCACGATCGCGGTGTTGCCGCCCAGCACCGACGATCTCCAGAAGCTCAAAGATGCCTCCTCCAACGGTGGTGATATGGAGAAGGTTGGCGGCGACGTGCTGGGCCGCAACATCGTCGGCATGGTGGACCTCGACTTCAACCCCCTCAACAAGAAGGGGCCGCTCCTCGACTTCAAGCAGCAGGCCGAGAATGGCGGCAAGTTGGAAGTGGTAGAAAAGTACCGCGATATGGACATCCGCAAGTATGTCACTGGCACTAACACGCTCTACTTCACCTTGCTCGACGGCTCCTCGACTGCGGTGGTGGGCGCAAAGGTTGAGCCGCTAAAGGCCGTGATGGACCAGTTCAAGGATAACAAGGGTCTAAAGGATGATGCCAACTTCAAGGCGCTGTCGGGCCAGGTGCCGAGCGAGCGTATAGCTTCACTCTATCTCAACCTGACTGAGATCTACAAGCAAGTGGGCTTGATTGCTCCTGAGACCTCGAATACGGTGCAGAAGGTGGACGGTGCGATGCTTATGACGCTGAGTGCCAACGATGACGGCATGCAGGTGGACATCGCTTCGCAGGCCGACTTCACCAACAGCGGTCTTGGGTCGGGCGTGCAGATCAATCCTGGAGCCAAGCCTGATGTTACTACCCTGGCCGATATACCCACCGGCTCCCTCGGTTTTGTGATAGGCACCGACCTCAAGAGCATAATACAGTCGGCGCTGGACGCTATGCGTAAGCAGGGTGGCGACATGGCCGACCAGATCAAGTCGGTGGAAGATCAGGTCAAATCAGTTACGGGTAAGGACCTGGAAGCCGACATCCTGCCTTTGATGGGCGGTGACTATGTACTCAGCGCCGCGCCTGGTGGGAGTGGCGCTGACAGTAGCCCCGTGTCGGCTGTGGTCTTTCAGATGAAGCTCAAATCCGGTGACCGTGACAAAGCTCTCGGCGTCATCCAGTCGGCGGCCCCGAAGGATGAAAGCGGTCAGCCCAAGAAAATAGACGCAGCGGGCGGCACGTTCTATAGCTTACAACCTGGCAATGAGAGCAGTTACGTAGCGGGAGTGACGGGAGACCGTGTAGTGGTGGGTCCAGCAGGGGCCAAACTGGATGCGGTAGTAACCGGCTTTGGTAAGGGAGTTGGCAGCACAGATGCCTGGCGACCCATTGCCAAGCATCTGCCGGCAGATAGTAACGTGATCGGCTATCTGGACTTCGCGGGCGTTCGCACCTTTGCCGAGGGCACGATGCAAGGAGAGGGCAAGACGAACTATGAGCAGAGCGTCGCGCCGTTCGTCCGCCCCTTCAAGTACCTCCTCGTGGGTTCGGCCACCCAGCGTACCCGTGAGGGCACCCTCAGCCGCAATCACACGGTACTCTTCCTGGGGATCTCGAAGTAGCAAGTGACGAGTGGGAACTGGAAAGCGAAACGCACAAAAGGAAGGCCAGGTTGAGGCGGAAATCTCAACCTGGCCTTTCTCATAATATGAGTTTATGGGAGTTATTCGGAAATACAGACATGGTCAGTTTGCCGAGTTCGCCCTGCGACTAAAGCCGCGGGCTACAAGTTACCAAGTCCGCATAGCGGACTCCCTATACTGTTACTCTGTATCTAAAATCCCAATTCAGTACCCAACGCAGGCCGCTGTGCGGACTTTCGTTTACATAGCCCGCGACTTCAGTCGCAGGGTGGACTCGATAAGAGAACTTCAGTCCGCACTCCGTTGATCTCCCAACTACTCCCAACTTTCCCCCTTCCACTTGTCACACAGTTGCTCTGTTGAATATGGTAGAGGGATTGGAGTGGTCGCGGAAGGCCCAGACCAGGATGGCACCTGTCAGGAAGCCTCCGACGTGTGCCCAGTAGGCCACTCCGCCCCCGCCTCCTTGTGCTTGTTCGGCGAGTGCAAATACGCTGAAGAGCTGAGTGACGATCCACAGGCCTATCATGATTATAGCGGGCACAGAAGCTATAGTTCCCACGTATCCCAACGGCACAAGCGCCCTGATGCGCGCCTTCGGGAAGAGTATCAGGTAGGCGGCCAGTACGCCTGCTATCGCGCCCGATGCGCCCAGGTTCGGGATAAGCGAGTTACCACCGCCCATCACGACCTGGGCGAGATCAGCCCCAAAGCCGCAAAGCAGATAGAAGACCAGGTATTTCAGCGAGCCCATGTTATCTTCGACGTTGTCGCCGAAGATGAACAGAAAGAGCATGTTCGAGCCGATATGCAGCCAGCCTCCGTGCATGAACATCGAGGTGAGTAGCGTCAGGTATGGTATCCCTAGCGGCGCCGGGTATAGTACAAGGCCCTGTAGTCCAGCCTGTGGGCCTGTCAAATCCATGCCGGTAGTGATCTCTCTCGGTATGAGGCTCCAGCCGTTGTTGATCTGATCGCCCAGGGCCAACTGTATCAGGAACATGATGACGTTTATGGCGATCAGAGTGACGTTTACTATCGGGAAGCCTCTCGCCTGAGGCGTACCCTCGTCGCCTAATGGTATCATGCGCTCTGTCTCCTTCTCGTAATGTGCCTACCCCGCGCAGACCTCTGCTCTGTCTCTTATTTAGTGTAGATAGCCTTTATCTTCTCACCCTCTGCGCGTAGCCTCGCAATCTGCGCGCCGGGCACATGCAGTACATATAACGTGGAACCGTCGGCAAGTGACACGCTACTAAGGCCCTTCTCGCCCTCCAACCTGTCACCTGTGTCTCTGTCCAGGGCCACGACCCACTCTGTATGAGGAGGTAGCTCAAGCGTTGGGCTTGCGGGCGGCTCGGGAAGCGAGTATGACGATTGGCCGCTGTATGCCGAGTAGAGCCAGCCGTATGTCTTGCCTGGCTGTTCGCTACCGGCATAGGCATGGTACTGAGAGAGCAGGTAGCCCGCGTGCCGGAAGGGGCCATACCACCCCAGTGACATGACCAGTACCGTATATTGGGGGTCCATGGCTTGCAGGGCCACCGGCACCTCTTTCCAGTGGCGATCATTGGCCACGATAGCGGAAGCGGAGGTATAAGCCTGTGCGGGGGCAAGCAGGAAATAGCTTGCGGAGAGTACAGCCAGGCCCAGACAGGCAGCACTGCCCCACGCCGCTGCCTTATGCGTATCGCCCCATATGCGTTGCATGGTCACCGCTGTGCATATGGCCGCAAGCATCAAGATGGGTGGCAGCACGAGCAGCACGTAGCCCGACTGACCGATGTGGCTGAGAGAGAAGAACATGAGCGGAGGTACTGCCCACCACAGCAGAAAGCCCTTCAAAGATGGTGAGAGGCTAAACCGCACCATTCTCAGCGCCCACAATCCGAGCGGCACAATTGCCAGCGCCACTCCCACGACGAGCGACAACCCTACAATACTCATGTTGAGCAGCACGCCCTCGACCCCGGCACCCAGGATGGATGTACGTTCCGGCACCTCCTGAGCAAGCAGACTGTTCTCTCTCAAGTAGGCTTCGAGGCCACCAGATATGGCTACAAGGGGCACTCCCCACAAGAGACATGCTCCTATGAGACTCAGTCCAAAGGCCAACCATAACTTACGCGGCGCACTCCATAACGCCCACACACAGAGGGCCATGAGCAGCGGAAGACCCGTCTGCCGAACGCCGCTCAGCATGCCCAGAGTCATGCCGAGGAAGATGGCAAGTCGGACAGTTCTCTCCTGTCGGGCGTTCCACGCAAGCCACGCTACTGCTATGCCCAGCGTCATCTCCGGTACGTAGGTGAGGCCAGTGGAGCCATAATAAAGGGCCAACGGCGATCCCAGCATGAGGACCGCAGCGCCCAATGCAACACTGCTCTCCTCGAAGATGCGATGGCACATGCCATACATGAGAGGCAATGCGGCCATGCTGAAGAGTACGCTTAAGAAAGAGAGCGCGACAGAGGGGTTGCCCACCACTGCATCGAGCAAGCGTCCCAGTAACACGTAGAGGATATAGCCGGGTGGATGAGGCTGATGCGCGTGCAGATCAAAATGCTGAACCGCGAGGGCAAACTGCACGGCATCCCAGTTGACCGGCGTGGGCCTCACGAAGACGATACGCGATAATCCCCCTGCCAGAGCCAACGCGGCAATCTTAATCACGTAGACGTATGGTCGAGGCAAGACCCTATGTGTTATGTGTGTGCGGAGAGTGGGTGCGTGCATGACGAGTTGAAAGTGGAAAGTTGGGAGTAGTTGCTGAGGTGCTATTACCTTGCCAAGTAAATTCTGATAGATTGTACCTGGCGGTTGCAACCGCTGGATTATCTTGCGCGTTCTTCGTGTCTCTGCCTTTTCATCCCCAAGCTCCACCCCGACTTCTCTCACGAACGGGAGAGAATAAAAAGAAGAGATAGAGGTGGGACACCCCCACACCCTCGTCAGGGGCATGCCCTGCACGCCTATTCGCAGCACTTACAGAAAAAGGGCGACCATACCGCGAAGGTTGGCCGCCCATCATGTTGCTTACTGAGTGTGGTATCAGGCACCCAACAACTGGAATATCTCGCTTTTCACGTTTATGTTGACGTTGGCACCGTTACCGCCGAACACGCCTGTGAGCCAGAGTACAAGAAGTACCAGCACTATCAGTACAACCACCACAAGCACTATGGCTGCCGCGCTTCCACCGCCATTATTTCCTGGATTGACATTAACTTGTCCCATTCGTGCTCTCCTTTGCTGCTAGATTAGCATAATGCCTTCAAGTTCACCGGGTTAGTGTTCCGGCATTTGCTAACCTATAGTTTGGTCCGTCCACCCGAGAGCGCACGCACCACGGCGATCAGGATAATCGCACCTATGACGGCGAATATGAGACTGACCCAGCTGAACGGGTCGGTTGATGAGGGGCCGCGACCTATGTTAAGCAGGTCCGCGATCAGGCCCGCCACGATAGCCCCCACTATGCCGACGATGATGTCGCCGACGATACCATAGCCGCCTCTTCCCATGATCATGCTGGCCAACCAGCCTGCGATCAGCCCGATAATGATCCATCCAATAATGTCACCAATTGTCATTGTCGTAATCCCCCTATATTTGAGATCTGAGTTTTGAGTTTTGAGTTTTGAGAGGCTCAAAACTCAAAACTCATAATTGGTTGTTAGCCGCCCATGTTGAAGGCTTCTTGCACGTACTCTTTGCCCCGATCCATCAGCATCTTCGCGGTCTCCTCGCCCTTGCGCGGGGCGAGTAGCAGGCCAGCCACCAGACCGATGGTGAGCCACTTGATTGCGATGCGCATCCCTCTCATCCTGATTCCTCCTCTGCTCTGTGATGAAGCGCCAAGCGCGGGGGTATGAAGCGTGTGCCAAAGTTTCGCCTGAGCTTTAGGCTTGTACTTCGCGGTTCACACTTCATAAGCTCTCTCAACCCCCTGCTTTCTCAGAGATATACTTCATTGCCTGCTCGCGATTCTCTTCTCCCGTGCCGGGTGAGTAGATAAAAGCCAGCGCGGCTCCGACAATCGCCCCTGCCAATACTCCGAAGAAGAGCAGGCCCTTGCCTTCTCTTTTTTGCCTGCGGTCATTTGCCATACCTGTACGCTCCGAAGCTATAACGTCCTGCGATTGCCCATACCCATGAGGAAGCGTAGGATAAAGCCGAATATGATACCACCTAGTACCGCAGGGATGAAAGCAAGCGTATAGCCGCTGAAGCTGGCGCTAGGGCCGAACTGCCCGAACAGGAAGCCGCCTATTAGCCCACCGACTATAGCCGCGCCAACGCCCCCAAGCCAACCGTAAGGCATCTTGCCCGGCACAACAAGATCAATTACCCAACCGATGATACTCAACATAATCAACATGCCGATAAGCCCGATACATCCACCCATTTGCAGGTCCCTCCTTGCGTATGTGCGTTTAGAATAGCAGGAACAACGATGCGACAGCGGCCAGCGGTACCGCCAGCAACCCAAGCATCGTAAAGCTGCAACAACTGCAACCCCCACGCCGTCCCGTTCGGCGAAGTTCCATTCTCGTGAGATTTGCATTATTCAGGTCCATAAGTTTCTCCCTTTCGCCTCCGTCCGGCGGCACAGCCCAGGCGTGTTTCTCGTGTTTGATGTGTGCAATAGCGGATTGCGACATTTACAACGAAAGTGTAGAGCCTGGTGTTATGCATTGGGCTTGATTCTGTTGAACCTAAACAAAAAAGCACCCCCTGTGCGAGAGT
>JBBSIK010000049.1:0-11066 GCA_038232115.1 Chloroflexia bacterium | reverse complement strand
CATAGAAACCATTCAGCAGATTACGGCCCACCCGCTGCCTCCGGTCCTGTTGAAGATCGCAGTCGAAGATGAACTGCGGAGTTCCCGCCAGGCATGGCGCGCCTGGCTCGAGCATGGCAGCCGAGAGGACATATCGGCGTGCATGTCTCAGATCAACAGGCCGACCTTCGCAGTCTCCGGTGCCGACGACCCGGCTATACCGCCGCACGTGGTCGAGCAAGAGGTCGTAAGGCATATAGCCGGAGCGCGCATGCAGGTAGTGCCGAGAGCTGGACATCTGTTGCCTCTTGAAGCTCCACAGGCCATAGCAGACCTCCTACAGACAGTGAAAGCAGTCGCCTTCGCCTCACTCAACGCTTGCTGTTGAGTAGCAATAAGGACAAGGAAATGCAGCCAGAGATTTATCCGTCAGGCACCGTGCGCGCACTTCTGGAGACAGATTATGTCACGCCCAAGACGCGAGAGGTGTTGCAGGCCAGACTGACGCCTGGCGGTTCGCAGTCACCTCGCTTTTTCGACGCGCAGGCCCTCGCAACCCTTCGCGCCGCATGTGCCCGTCTTATCCCGCAAACAGACCGCACCCAGCCGGTTGACTTGGCCGGTGCTATAGACACGAGGCTAGCTGACGGGAAGGGCGATGGCTGGCGTTACAATACTATGCCACCTGATGGCGAGGCATACCTGCTGGGGCTGCGGGGCCTGGACGAGACCGCGCAAGGGAGATTTAGCGTGAAATTTGCGCTCTTGGATACCGGGAAGCGGGATGAGATTCTCACCACGGTGCAACGCGGCGAAGTAGCGGGTGGCGCGTGGGAGAAGCTGCCGCCGGGTCGCTTTTTTGAGGAGCTATTGGCGGAACTTACCGAGTGCTACTATAGCGATCCGATAACACAGGAGGAAATAGGGTACGTAGGTATGGCCGACGCGCATGGCTGGCAGGCTATCGGCCTGAACGAACGAGAGCCGAGGGAACCCGAAGCCCTGGGTGAGACGCATGACTAACCCTGATATGCACATAGAAAACGCGGGGCTACGGGGGAGCGTACCTGACCTGCACGGTCACCACGTACCAGCGAGGCGTTATCCACTCAATGAGACCGTAGATGCCGTCGTGGTCGGCACCGGCGCGGGAGGAGCGCCACTCATGTCAAGGCTGGCAAGGGCTGGTCTGCGCGTCGTGGCACTGGAAGCCGGGCGGCACTGGGCACCCGCGAGAGACTTTGCTACGGATGAGCGCGCCCAGTCAAAGCTCTTCTGGAACGATGAGCGGTTGAGCGCGGGCGAGGACCCCATATCGTTCGGCAACAACAACTCCGGCACCGGTGTGGGTGGCTCCACCCTGCACTACACAGCCTATGTGCCTCGGCCACAACCTGACGATTTTCGTCTGTGTACCGAATTCGGCACAGGTGTAGACTGGCCGCTCCAATACGCCGACCTTGAGCCTTATTATGATGAACTGGAGCGTTTCCTGGGTGTCTCCGGGCCTTCTTCGTACCCGTGGGGTCCGCCACGCCCGGCATACCCGCTCGCGCCCCTGCCGCTCAATGGCGCGGCGCAACTGATGCAGCGAGGTTGCGAAAAGCTGGGCATCCGTACGTCACCTGCCGCCAATGCTGCACTCTCCGGCTCGTACTACCAGGAGGGCGTTGGTTGGCGGGCGGCTTGCACAAACCGGGGCTTCTGCCAGGCGGGCTGCAACACAGGGGCCAAGGCAAGTATGGACGTCACCTATGTGCCGCTCGGCATACGGGCAGGCGCTGAGATACGAGCCGAGAGCTTCGCCACGCAGCTTGAGCTGGATAAGGCCGGTCGTGTCACAGGCGTGGTGTACGTGCGGGATGGCATGGAATACCGGCAGGGCTGCCGCGCGGTTTTCCTGTGCGCCGGAGCTATCGAGACCCCACGTTTGCTGCTTCTCAACGGTCTGGCGAACGGGAGCGGGCAGGTCGGGCGCAACTTCATGGCCCATACAGGGCTTCAAATCTGGGGGCAGTTCGAGGAAGACGTGCGGCCTTACAAGGGCATTCCAGGCGGGCTGATCTCCGAAGACACCCACCGCCCTGCTGACGCCGACTTTGCCGGGGGGTATCTCTTGCAGAGCATAGGCGTGATGCCGGTGACCTATGCGTCGCAGGTGGTGCGCGGGCGCGGTCTGTGGGGTAAGGCGTTGCGGCGGCACATGCTCGGCTACAACCACGCGGCAGGCATCAACATCCTCGGCGAGTGCCTGCCCTACGAAGGCAACTACATGGAGTTGTCAGACGAGCTTGATGCGCGTGGGCTGCCCAAGCCACGGGTGTACTTCACAAACGGCGAAAACGAGCGACGCCTGACAGCCCATGCTGAGAGCGTGATGCGTGAAATCTGGGGGCAAGCCGGGGCGCTAGACGTCTGGGCGTACCCGCGCAATGCACACACTATCGGGACGTGCCGCATGGGAACGGACCCAAACAACGCCGTCGTGGACACAGACGGGCGCAGCTTTGAGGTGCCCAACCTTTATATCTCAGACAACTCGACCTTTCCCAGCGCGCTGAGTGCTAATCCGGCGCTCACTATCATGGCTCTTGCGCTACGTACCGCCGACCGCTTTTTGGAGCGAGCACGGCGATTGGAGGCTTAGATGGCAAAGAATGATTTTCTCAGCATAATAGAACGACAACAAGGCGATACGAATTACTCAGGCGACCAATTTGGCGGGGCAGGGGGTAAGGACGGCAGCGGCTTACCCACCGGAAAGCCCAGCAACTTCATGTTCGCTACCGGCATCGAATGCTCCGACCCTACCATAGAGGGGGGCAAGGTGCGCCGCGATGAACTCGAAGAATGCGGCCACTATGAGCACTGGCGCGAAGATTTGCGGCTCGTCAAGGACCTGGGCTTGCACGTGCTCCGCTACGGGTTGCCGTACCACCGGACGAATCCTGGGCCGGGCAAGTACGACTGGAGCTTTGCCGACGAGGTAATGGCCGAGATGCGCAACCTGGAGATTACGCCCATTCTGGACCTGCTGCACTTTGGCGTGCCGGACTGGTTAGGCAACTTCCAGAATCCCGAACTACCCCTCCACTTTGCCGATTACGCCGGAGCCGTCGCCGACCGCTACCCCTGGGTGCGCTACTACACGCCTGTAAATGAGATATACGTTACCGCACGCGCCAGCGCCAAAGACGGCATCTGGAACGAACAGCTTAAGACCGATCTAGGGTTCGTTACGGCCATGAAGCACATAGTGGCTGCCAGCATAATGGCAACGCAGCGCATAGCCCTGCGGCGACCGGATGCCGTGATTGTGCAGAGTGAGAGCGCCGAGTTTACGCACGAGGCATGCGCGACGCCTTCCCCTGAGATTACACTGCGCAACAAGCTACGCTTTCTGTCGCTCGACCTGCTGTATGCGCACCCGCCCGATGCCGAGGTATGCATATACATGCTGGACAACGGGCTTACACGCGAAGAATATGATTGGTTCATGGCCGGGGAGCCTCCCGGCTACCAGGTAATGGGCAACGACTACTACGGCAATAACGAGCATATTATTAAGCCCGACGGCAGCACATGTCTAGCCGAGGACGTGCTAGGCTGGCACCAGATTACGCGAGAATACTACCAACGATACAAGAAGCCCGTGATGCACACAGAAACGAACCTGGGCAACCCTGAAGAAGCCCCCACCTGGCTATGGAAGCAGTGGATCAACGTGCTGCGCATGCGAGCAGACGGCGTGCCGGTGCTCGGCTTTACCTGGTATAGCCTGGTTGACCAGGTAGATTGGGACATCGCCCTTGCCGAGAAGCGGGGGCACGTGGTTGAAAACGGCCTCTACGATCTCAAACGCAAGCCGCACCCGGTGGCAGCCGCGTATCGCCAGTTGCTGGAAGAATTCGGGCAGATCACTATCGTACCGCATGGCGAGATGTTTGAAGTTACCGACGAGCCTGCCATGCTGAAGGTGGAAGTCTAAGGCAGTCCCCCGCCCGAAAAAAGCGCGTGCCTGATCTCAGAGGCTCTCTGCCAGCGTCGGCTCGAGGGCGGTCTGTGCTTTTGCCATGGGAAGCACAATGCTAAAGCAAGCGCCCCGACCTGGGGCCGATTGCACGCTGATAGTGCCGCCGTGCGCCTGGACGATAGCATAGGCAATGGCTAGGCCCAGGCCTGTGTTTCCAGTAGCGCGCGCCCTGGAAAGGTCGCCACGGTAGAAGCGGTCGAAAACGTGCGGCAAGTCTTCCGGTGAAATGCCTTGCCCCGTATCCTGCACCGTGATTTGCAGGTGACCTCTGTCAGGATCGGCAGTAGCATTCATGCAAACTTCGCCCTTTGGGGGCGTATAGCGCAGCGCGTTGTCCAGCAAATTCAGTAAGACCTGCTTGAGCCTGTCCGGGTCGGCACGTACTGCCGACGACTCCCTGCACGCATCACAGCGAATAGTGAGATGTATTGCACGGGATTCGGCCAGCGGCGTCATCTGCTCGACCACGCCCTTGAGCAACTGGCATGGGTTCAAGGTCTCGAGGACCATAGTGGGTGTCGTGCTATCGAGGCGTGACAACGTCAGGAGGTCCGTCACCAGGCGGCCCAGACGCCTCAATTCACCGTGCATCGAGCGCACCGTGCGCTGTACCACTCGGCCATCGCCTCTGTCGGCGCCCATAAGCAACATCTCGCTCAACCCTTCGAGCGAAGTCAGGGGCGTGCGCAACTCATGGGAGGCATCAGCCACGAAGCGGCGCTGAGCCTCCAGGGTTGACGCGAGACGGTCTACCATGCTATCGAAGGCATGCCCCAGGCGTGCGACCTCGTTGCGACCAGGGGGTAAACGCAGGCGGCGGTCCAGATCGCCTGCCGAAATTGCCTCAGCTGTGCGCGATATGCGATCTAGCGGTCTTAGCACCACGCGAGTCAGCGCCAGCCCTGCAAGCACGCCTACTACTGTGCCGATCAGGATGCCCAGGCCCAGGTACAACCGCAACTGGTTGAGTACCGTATCGGCAGGCTCTAGCGAAGTTAACTGCTCAAGGAATAGACGGGTTTCGGGGACCCCTGGAGTTGCCCGCAGAATGATAGGGGTGAGCACTACCAGAGTGCGCCCCCCCGCAGGCGCGGAAGTAACCCATTGCGCAGCCGTGCCACCCCTGACACTGCGCGCCCAATCGAATGGCAAAGGAGGTATGTACTGAGGGCTGCCGTCGGGTAGAGCCTCTGTAGAGCTAATCACATTGCCTGCATGATCCAGCACAGCCACAACTACATCAGAACTACTTAGATCGCGCACCAGGGTGGATGCCAGTTGTTGTGGTGAGTGCGCGAGGCGGTGGTCACGAGGTGGCGCGGAGCCTGGACCCGGCCTGCCCGACGTGTCTCCGTCAGAGGGAGAGAATTGGTCCAATGACGGCCTGGTCGTCCTCTCCAGACGCGCTACTGTGTTCTGTATAAGGAAGCTATCCAGTTGCGAGTACAGGGCGAACCCCAGCAGCGCCAGCACTGTAGCCAGCAAGAGCGCGTAAATCACGCTTAACTGCAACCCTACAGGCACATTCCAGCCTATGCTGCGTACTCGCCTAGCTAGCGACACTGGGCGGCTCCAGACTGTAACCGACCCCACGCACCGAGCGGATCAGGTCGCGGTTGTCGTCATCGAGTTTCTCGCGCAGGTGCCTTATATGCACGTCTATCACGTTAGTATCACCCAGATAATCGTACCCCCAGACGCGGTTGAGTATAACCTCGCGGCTAAACACCTGGCGGGGATGGGCCATGAAAAGCTCCAGCATATCGAACTCGCGTTGAGTAAGTTCAATTATCCGGCCTCCACGGGTAACACGGCGAGTCTGCCGGTCCAGCGCCAGGTCTCCCACTCGCAGAGCCTGCTGCAAATTGATGCCTTTGCGGCGCAATATAGAGCCAGCCCTCGCCAGCAGTTCGCGGAAAGTGAAGGGCTTGACCAGGTAGTCGTCCGCACCGCTGTCAAGACCCAGCACACGGTCTTCCACTTCGCCCCGCGCTGTTAGCATGAGGATACCAACATCACTGTTAGCTCCACCGTTAGATCGTAGCTGCCTGCACACCTCGACTCCATCTATGCCGGGAAGCATGATATCGAGTATCACGAGGTCCGGCTTGCGAGAGCGTGCCTGCTCCAGAGCCTCGTAGCCGGTGCGCGCCACGCTCACTTCAAAGCCCTCGTAGTTGAGGCCCATACTTAGCATCTCGACGATCAACTCTTCATCGTCCACCACCAACACACGCGCAGAGCGTTCCTTATCGTCACCTTCTCCGTCGCTACGCATTATCTACTCCTTAGCAGCTATTTCGGCTCCAGTGTGACAAGTATATCACCACGTCATATGTATACACCTCCGCACGGAGGCAAAACCGTGCGGAGGTGTGAGGAGAGAGGAAAGTTGTAGGCGGTTAGAACTTGGGTGCGGGTACCGGCACGGCTGTGTCCGCGTTGTCGGGGGCGCCCGCTGCCGCCTGCACGTGCTCGGCTACACCCGACAGGTGCCCGGCCAGTCTTGCTGAGGAGACGGCATCGGTGTACTTGCCCGCGTTGTAGGCGGTGTACGCGCTCTGATAGGCGTTCTGCGCATCGGTTAGATAAGCTGTGGCGTCACTAGTTTTGATCGTGGTCTTCTGAGCCACGAGATGATTGTAGGTCTGCGCAAGAATGCGACTGGCCTGTGCTTGTGTCAGGGTGGCGCTGTTCGCGTCGGGTGCGCCTGGCATATGTCCCAAGTGACCCTGTGGATGCTGGCTTGCCGAAGGAAGTTTATCGGCCCCCAGCGCCTGAGCCATCTGTCCCTCAGCAATCATAGCCAGGTCCCTGGCGGCCTGCGCGTCCTGACCTGCACGCTCGTACTTCGTAGCAGTTACCGCCGTTTGAGCGTCCTTCAGCAGCGTGTCGGCGTTGGTGAGCCACTTCTGGATATTAGCGGTATCCATCTTGCCGGTGGCATAAGTCAGGTCGCCTTTGGCGATAGTCAGTAAGTTAGTGGTGCCGGTGATCTCATGGTTGACGCCATCTGCGGTGAGGCCCCGGCCCTTCGGCCCACCTTCCCAGCCGTCTGGTCCGCCCGGTCCAAGATCAGGGCCACCTCGCTCATGGCCGCCCCGCATATGAGGCGCACCCAGCTTCGGGCTGTCTGACGGGTTAGGCGTGGTCTGCGCCGCCGGTGGGTTGGTGGTGGGTACGGGCGTGACTGCTGGGGCTTGCGCCGACGCACCAAGTACTACTGTGCCGATGGCTACAAGGGAGGCAGCCACAGAGGCGCCGAGGCTGCTTAACACTGTTATCTTGTTCATTCTAGATTTCTCCTTTTACGTTCTGATCGTTTGTGAGGCGCTGGAATGATTGGACATTTCATGGCCGTCTGATACCATTATAGGGACCGAGAATTAAGATAAGGTGGGGGAAAAGTTAAGTCTGCATTAAGGTATTCAGGCAAGAGAGACCCCCGGCCTTACAACCAGAGGTCTCTCTTACGCCGTTTTGCCTCTGTAGCGGCTATGCGCGTTGAAGGCGGCGAGGATATGCAGAGGGGCGCAACACTGCCAAAAAGCCTGATGTTTACGTCCGCGTCCGCCTACGCTTTGCCGAAGCCTGATGAGTCGCGCAAGCTGCGATAGCGGCGGATCAGGGCGTTAGTCGAGCTGTCGTGATTGAGTTGGGGTTCGCCGCTATTCTCTAGCTCCCCAACAATCCGCCCTGCCAGAGCCTTTCCAAGCTCAACGCCCCACTGGTCGAACGAATCGACATCCCAGATAACGCCCTGTGTGAAGACGCTATGCTCGTATAGAGCTACCAGCTTGCCGAGCGTCTCAGGCGTCAAACGCTCGGCCATGATAGTGGTGGTGGGGTGGTTGCCCGCGAATGTGCGCGCAGGCACGAGTCGCTCAGGGGTGCCCTCGGCCCTGACTTCGCCTGCCGTTTTGCCGAAAGCAAGCGCCTCAGTCTGAGCGAACACATTAGCCATGAGCAGGTCGTGGTGGTTGCCGAGGGGGTTCAGAGTCTGGCAGAACGCTATGAAGTCACAAGGGATCAGCTTGGTGCCCTGGTGGATAAGCTGGTAGAACGAATGCTGGCCGTTGGTGCCCGGCTCGCCCCAGAAGATCGGCCCCGTCTGGTAGTCCACAGGCGCGCCCTCCAGGGTGACACTCTTGCCGTTGCTCTCCATCGTCAACTGCTGAAGATACGCCGGAAAACGCTTGAGATACTGATCGTAGGGCAGTACCGCCACGGTTTGCGCGCCGAAGAAATTGTTGTACCAGACGCCAAGCAGGCCCATGAGCACCGGCAGGTTGCGCTCAAACGGCGCTGTGCGGAAGTGCTCGTCCATGGCGTGAAACCCCGAAAGCATTGCATGGAAGTTGTCCGGTCCAACAGCGATCATCGTAGATAGGCCAATGGACGAGTCCATCGAATAGCGCCCGCCCACCCAATCCCAGAACTGGAACATGTTGGCGGTGTCAATGCCGAATTTGGCGACCTCCTCGGCGTTGGTTGATACGGCGACAAAATGTCTGGCTATTGCGTTCTCATCTCCAAGCTTCTGCAAGGCCCAGGCGCGGGCGGAGCGCGCATTGGTCATCGTCTCCAGAGTGGTGAATGTCTTGGAGGAGATGATGAAGAGAGTTTCATGGGGGTCGAGATCGTGGGTGGCTTCAACGAAATCGATGCCATCTACATTCGACACGAAGCGGAAGGTCATATCCCGATCGCTGTAATCCTTGAGCGCCTCGTATGCCATGACCGGGCCTAAATCGGAGCCACCGATGCCTATGTTGACTACGTTTCGGATGCGCCGCCCGCTGTGGCCTGTCCACTCGCCACTGCGGACCCGGTTGGAGAACTCGGTCATATGCTCTAGCACGGCGTGTACATGGGGCACCACGTCCACGCCGTCCACGAAGATCGACTCGCCCCTAGGCGCGCGCAAGGCCACGTGCAGCACGGCACGGTCCTCGGTGGTGTTGATCTTGTCGCCCCGGAACATGGCGTCTATCCGCTCGCGCAAGCCGCACTCCCCGGCGAGGTCCAGGAGCAGACGAATCGTCTCACCGGTGATGCGATGCTTGGAGTAGTCGAAGTATATACCCACACCTTCGGCGGTCAATCGCTCACCTCGTTGTGCGTCTTCGGCGAACAGGGTCCGCAAATGAACGTCTTTGATCGCTCCATAGTGTACCTCAAGGGCTTTCCAGGCCGGACGCCGGGTCAGTTTGGGCGTGTTTGTTGAATTTGCTAGCATAATCTATCAACTCCTTATACCGAAACAATAAGCTGTGGCATGGCTAATCACGTGGGTAGACAGTTTGTCTTTATCTGTTGATACCTGTTACTGAGCATCTCCCGGCAGCGGATTATGCCAACCTCCAACAGAGACAACTATCTCGCCGGCTTGCTCCGGCCCCCAGGTGTTTGGCGCGTATTCGTGGACAGGCGGCGGGTTGCTCAGGACCGCGTCCACCACGGCCCATTCCGCTTCAACGGAGTCCTCGCGCGTAAAGAGGGTGGCGTCTCCGTGCAGAGCGTCACCCAGCAGGCGCTCGTAAGGTGACATTTCATCACCTGAGTGGTGCCGCGCCACCAGTTCAACCGTTTCACCTACCATCTGTTCGCCGGGCACTTTTGCCTGTGCGTCGAGCGAGGTAAAGACATCGGGACTCAGACGGAACCTGAACTGATTCGGCACAGCATTCTCCTGGCTGCCGAATGCGAGCAGAGGCGGGCGCTTGAGTTCAACCACTACCTCCGTGGTAGTGACGGGCAGGCACTTACCGGCGCGTATGAAGAATGGTACATCAGCCCACCGCCAGTTGTCTATATAGAGGCGAACCGAGGCGAAAGTCTCCACCTGCGAGTCTGGCGCAACGCCATCCTCCTTGCGATAGCCCTGGTATTGCCCGCGCACAACATCCTCCGGCTGCAAGGGCCGAATGGACTTGAGAAGCATAGACTTCTGGTCGCGTATGGCATCAGGGTCGTTGCTGGCCGGGGCCTCCATCGAGAGAAGCGCGGCTACCTGCAACATGTGGTTTTGTATCACGTCACGGATCGCTCCTACCTCTTCGTAGAATTTACCACGCCCCGCCACCCCGAAATTTTCGGCCATGGTAATCTGCACGCTTGAGACATAGTTGCGGTTCCAGACCGGCTCCAGAAACGAGTTGGCGAAGCGGAAAAAGAGCAGGTTCTGCACAGGCTCCTTGCCAAGATAATGGTCTATGCGGAAGATGGAAGGCTCAGGGAAGAACTCGTGGAGAGTGCTGTTGAGTTTCTGGGCTGAGGCCAGGTCACGCCCGAACGGTTTCTCGATGACGACGTGGGCATCTTTGGCGCAGCCTGCCTGGGCTAAACCCGCCGCCACAGTCCCAAAAAGGCTGGGAGGGATAGCCAGATAGTGCAAGGGCCGAGCCGCCGAGCCAAGCGCTTGACGCAAATGCTGGTACGTATCTGGGGAGTTATAGTCGCCACCCACATAGCGAAGCAGGCCCGACAATTTCTCGAAGGCTTGCTCGTCCACACTGCCGTTGTGCTCAAGGCTGTCGCGGGCGCGCGCCCTCAGTTGGTCATCGGTCCAGCTAGACCCTGCCACCCCGATGACAGGCATATTGAGGTGGCCTCGACGCACCAGCGCCTGGAGAGCGGGAAAGATTTGCTTGTAGGCCAGGTCGCCTGTAGCGCCAAAGAAGACTAGCGCATCCGAAGGTGATTGCTCCATTAAGGGTTTCCTTTGCTCGTAGAGTTCATAAAGCGCAAAAGCGCTGCCGCAAAGCCGGTTAGGCCGTTTGAGGAAAGGGAGATGGAGCGTGAGCAAAGTGGTAGCTCCATATGGCACGATCCCTCTTTCTCTCTTTGGCTACCTTTTCCCGCTTTTTAATCAACCCTGCCTCTTATAGCGAGGCATTTGCAATTACTATCGGCGATTTGGTACTATTAGCGCAACTATCGCGACGCTGAGTAGCTACTTTAGTTCAACTACCTTCACTGCCAGGGCATAGTTCGTGCCTAACACCACAGCGCAACTTCAGCTAAGCTATACCCCCACTATATACGTGACCTT
>JBBSIK010000048.1:0-11085 GCA_038232115.1 Chloroflexia bacterium | reverse complement strand
CCGGGCGCACCAGCCCCACCCGGTCGCCTGGGCGATTGCGTATCTCCTCTACCCAGTACAACTCCAGCTTGTTGAGGGCATCCTCGGTGAGCATTCCACTCTGGCGCAGGCCTTCCGTTACGGCGGGATTGCGGGCGCGCATCGAAGTGTCGCCATCCAGCACCTTGAGAGCAAAGCCCACTGCTGGCTTATCAGAGTCGCCAAGCAGCGCAGCACAAAAGACCCCTTCCGCCCCCACCTTGCTGATGAGGGTACCGCTCGCCGCACGCATGAGGTCGGTGTCGTAGCGCTGCTGGCGTGCGGCGACGTACTCCGGGTACGTCACCATCGCCTGCGTAATGCGTCGAACAGCGGTGCGGCGAGGCTCGGGCCAGTATTCGGGCTGGGCAAGACGGGCAAACGACATCGCCATCTGGTGGGTCGAGATGGCAAAGGTGCAGACGCCGCAGCCGTCCACACCGTAGATTACCTCGTCAGGTTCGAGACCTGCAAATTGGGCTACCACCTCCAGCATTATCTGTTGCACCGGGTGCGAGGCATTCTCGTATCCGCCTATAGGCCAGCCGTTGAACTTCGCCAGCGCCAGCATACCTGCGTGCTTGCCTGAGCAATTGTTATGGAGAGCCGTAGGTGGTTCCGCCCGCTCCTCGAGCAAGCGTGCCGCCGCTTTATCATAGGGGGCATGAGCGCCACAAGCCAGAGCATCGGGTCCGAGTCCGATCTTGCCCAGGATGCTCAGGACCGCCTCGGCATGTATATCTTCGCCACCGTGCGAACCGCAGCAGATAGCGATCTCCTGCTCAGTAAGCCCAAAATGGTCGGCGGCGCCACTTTCCACCAGGGGCACTGCCTGGATAGGCTTCGATGAGGAACGGTAATAGCTCACTACACCTGGATTGCCCGCCCACGTATGGAGATTGCCTTCCGCGTCACACGAAGCGATCACACCGTAGTGGACCGACTCTACGATGGGCCCGCGCGTCACCTCCACCAGAACGGCAGGGTTAAGCTCAGGGTTATGCTTGGGATCAGCCGTCATCTCAATCCTTTCAGCCTGGATTATCTGTTCAATCCAGGATCTAAAAACCAAATCCTAAACTTGCTTTACGCTCATGCTCAAGCCATCCCGTATCGGAATGATGGTGCTGGTGAGACGAGGGTGAGTGGCTACTGCCTGGTTGAAGGCGGCAATGCCCTGGGTAGAAGGGCTATAGCTTTGCGGATCGAGCACCTGGCCGGAGCGCAAGGCGTTGTCTGAGAGGAGCATGCCACCAGGACGTAGACGCCTGACACACAAGTCCAGCATTTCTAACGCTGTATCGGGGCTGCTGAACTGAGTCAGCACATCGAGGAAGATGAGGTCGAAGTTTTCCTCCATACCACGTAGTAGCACAAGGCCATCACCTCGCCGTACCGCGCACACACCCGAAAGATCGGCCTGCCTCATATACGCCTCAGCCCATGAGGCTCTTCCCTCGTCTTGCTCTATAGTAACTACCCGCCCGCCTGTCTTTTGGGCTGCCAATGCCAGCCACATGGCTGAGTAGCCAATAGCGGTACCCACTTCCAGTATATCTTTCGGCTTTATAGCCAGGGTTAGCGTGTAAAGGAAGTGGCCTTGCAATGGCCCGATGATGCCTATCCCTTCTCGCTCGGCGTGGGCCTCAATATCCACAAGCACACCCCTTTGCGGAGGCACAAGACCTACCATGTAATCTTCCAGTTTGGGGTCGGTGATACCAAAGTGCTTCATCAGTCACCCCACCCAAATGGAGTGCTATCTACCGCCTGAGGAGCCTCCGCCTCATTTAGCACCGGCACATCTTCTCCCACCAGCTGCCACACCACAGGTCTAACTGCCACAGGGTCGCCGCTCGTATAAACCAATAGGTTGCCTTTGCGCTCGCCCTCGCGCGCCAGCCTTTTGCCTTCAAGCACACGCATTGTCTGCAAGGCCACGCCCAGACTCGAGTCGATGATCTGCACGCCTGATCCTGCTATCTCCTGTATGATGGGGGTGAGGAAGGGATAGTGGGTGCAGCCAAGAACGATGGCATCCACGCCTTGCTCGACCATAGGCAGGACGGCCCCGCAAACGGCGGCGTATGTTTCTGGAGATGACAGCTCTCCACGCTCCACAGCCTCGACCAGCCCGGTTGGTGCGCTGCTGATTACTCGAACATCGGCAGGCATGGCGAACCGCTCAACTACGTCTGCAAGCAACCTGCCCCGCATCGTGCCGCGAGTGGAGAGTACGCCTATCACACCCGTCTTTGTGGCCTCAACTGCTGGCTTCACGGCAGGCACCAGCCCCACAATAGGTACAACTTGCCGAGCGCGCAGGTGCTCCAATCCGGCGGCAGAGGCGGTATTGCAGGCCACTACCACCGTCTTGGCCCCCTGGCTCAGCAGGAAATCGGATATTTCCAGGGCGCGATTCCGCAGCCATTCATCGGTGCGCCCGCCATAAGGGCAGTTGCTGTTATCCGCATAATAGATAATATCTTCGTGAGGCAGCGCGCGCCTCATCTCGGCCACGATAGACAGCCCGCCCATCCCCGAGTCGAACACACCAATAGGGCAAAGCGACGCCGTTTCGGAGAATAGGCCGGGCGTCTGTTCAACCGTGCGCGAACCCATAGCATGCTGTATCGAAGCAGGGATGGGGATGGGCCGTGCCTGCTTCGGTATTCCCTCCTGGACTGGAGGAGCGTCCGCGGTTCCTGGTCGAACTATGTCAACTTCATGAGGTGCCATGCGCTAGCTAGTATCTCTCTCACATTGGGAATTGTCAAGCAGATGTGTGGGAGCGCGTGTTCAGAATACGGGTAAAGCAAACAGAAAAGGGCGGAAAGACGAATACTCAACCGTCTTTCCGCCCTTCACCCTCTTTCTATCAGCGGGCCGTAAAGCTACTTGATCAGCGATTGGCCTTGAAACAGGCGCTGTACATCGAAATAGGTAATCAACGCCATGAGGCCCAGCAGCACCATCATGCCTGCGAAGTGGACGACTGCTTCCTTTTCGGGGGCGATGCGGCGGCCACCTCGTAGTAGCTCGATAATGATAAAGAGTAGGCGGCCACCGTCCAGCGCGGGCAGTGGCATCAGGTTAATCATAAAGAGCGATATGCCGAGCAACGCGGTCAGGCTCAACAGACCACTGATACCCGCTTCCTGAGCTACTTCGCCTGTAAGCTGGCTGATACCAACAATAGAAGTCACGCCTGGACCCTGCGCGCTGCCTGCGACCGCCTGCGCTATACCCCTCGGTATGCTGCTGATAACATCCCACGTGCTGCTGAGGGCACGCCCAAGAGCCTCACCGGGGCTGTAGTACACCATACGAATAGGGTAGTACATGTTCAGACCGGGAGACTTCAGTGAGTTGGCATCGGTCGGCAAGCTCAAGGGAGGCAGTTGCTGACCATTTCGCTGGACAACTATCTGCGCCTGATCCTTGGCCGAGGAAATCGAGTACAGGGCGGAAGTGACATCGTTCACAGGGGAGCCGTTCACGCTTACGATAACATCGCCCGGCTTGAGTCCTGCTTTGGCGGCAGGGCTGTTTGCCTTTACGGCGTCTATCTTTGCAGGCGTCACCCAGTAGGAGAGGCCAACACCCAGGGGAGGATCGCCTTGAGGGGTAATAGTGAGGTCTATAGTCTTGCCGCCCCGCTCAACCGTAAAAGTAGTCGGCTGGCCGAGGTGCGCATGACTGAGGCTGCGGAGCTGGTCGCTGGAAGTGACCGCCTGCCCATCAACGCTAAGTATATGGTCACCAGGCTTTATGCCGCCCTTATCAGCCGGCTGCCCCGCGAGCACGGTACCCACCGCCGTCTGCGTGGCGTTTATCTCGCGCGTACCGGCAATCGACATGCCTGTGAAAATAATCAGCGCCAGCACCAAATTCATCAGAGAACCGGCGACCAGCACGATGATGCGCTTCCATGCCGGTGCTTTGCCAAACGAGCGAGGATCGTCCGAGTCGCCGTTCTCGCCTGTGATCTTCACAAAGCCACCGATTGGCAGCGCATTGAGCGAGTAATCCACGCCCTTACGCCTGATTGCAAATATGCGCGGGGGGAAACCGATGCCGAATTCCTCGACCTTAATCCCTAGCCAGATAGCAGTAAAAAAGTGCCCCATTTCATGGACAACTATCAAGATGCCCAGCACAGGCACTACCCATAACCAAGAGAAATCCATCTGTTACTCCATGTCTGATGCTGATGCGTAACACGTGACTGCGCTTAGTGAACTGAGTCCCTTAGAACTCCCCATCCACATTTGTTCGAGCTATTTTACGTGTTAGGCTTCACGCCCCACGAGCCGCCCCGCCGCTTCTCGCGCCCAGTTGTCAGCCCATTTAATGACCTCAATATCGGGCTGCGCTATTGCGACGGTCGCATGTTTTTCAAGTACTCCCTCTATTATACCAGGAATGTCCCCAAATCGGATTTTCCCGGCCAAGAAGGCGGGCACGACGATCTCATCGGCGGCAGCCATCACAGCAGGATATGTTCCGCCCAGTTTACCCGCATAGAAAGCAAGCCCCAAGCAGCGGAATCGGTCGGTGTCCACCGCATCAAAGTGTAGAGCGCCCAATGCGGCCCAGTCAGCGCGAGGGTGGGCCGCGTTGGGGTAGCGTTGCGGGTACGTAAGGGCGTACTGTATAGGCACGCGCATGTCGGGCACCCCAAGTTGCGCCTTCGCTGAACCATCCACGAAGCGCACCATAGAGTGGATAATACTCTCCGGGTGGACGATCACTTCAATATCGTCGAAGGGCACGCCAAACAGCCAGTGGGCCTCTATTACTTCGAGGCCTTTGTTCATCAAGGTCGCTGAGTCGATGGTCACCTTGGAACCCATGTTCCAGGTGGGGTGCTTGAGGGCTTGCTGAGGAGTTGCGTTCTCGGTGCTCTGGCGGTCCCACAGACGGAAGGGGCCGCCGGATGCCGTCAGCACCAGCTTCTCTATCACGTCCCATGCGCCACTGGCACCGCGTGTCTCCTCACGCTCAGGCGACTCAGGCTCGCCCACCAGGCACTGCCATATCGCACTATGCTCACTGTCTATCGGCCTTATCCGGATGCCCTTACGCCTCGCCAGGTCCGTCACGACGCTACCCGCCATCACAAGCGCCTCTTTATTGGCAAGCCCCACTTGCTTACCGGCTTCCAGTGCCGCCAGCGTAGGCGCGAAGCCTGCGTGTCCAGTCGTCGCTACCACCACGAGGTCAACATCTGGGTGCCTTGCCAGTTCCACGAGGCCCCCCTCGCCTCCAAGCACACGCGGCCCATCTCTCACTACAGAAGCGGCAGCCTTCTCATCGCCCAGAGCCAGCAAAAGCGGGGGCTTGGGTAAAGAGGCAGCCTGTGTGAGCAGCGCGTCTCGGTCACTCCCGGCCCCCAGCGCCACAACGCGGAAACGCCCCCCTAGACTGCTTACAACGTCGAGCGTCTGCTGCCCAATCGAGCCGGTCGACCCGAGCAAAGCGATATTGATAGGTGGGTTGTCAGAGCTGTATGTCATCAATTCTGAAACGTCAAACGTGATGCGTCGTGCTAAAGAAGGTCCCTTGAAATGCGGCATCCGTGTTTAGTGAACCGCATCACGTTTTATCTCAGCAAACGCAACGGAATGTACAAGGCCAGTGAAATCAAGATCGGGCCGTGGCTGAGTTCTACCAGGGCGCGGGCAATATCTACTGAGCGGTGAGTAGGAGTGGGGCGATACGCGCCGGAGGAGGCTGCCACCAGTGGTCTGGTGAGATAGCTTACCAGAAGGCCGCCGCCGATCAAGGTCGCTATAATAACGCCGAATAGTACGAGCCACTGTAGCTCCGTCTGGCGGTTGAGCAGATTCATTGAAACAGCCACAGTAGATAACAAAGTAGCTAGCAGCAGTGCAACCACAGGGGCAAGCAGGTTGCCACTCGTCAGGCTTATCCTGCGCAGCGCGAGCATAATCGCCTCAAACAGGATGGGCGGCAGGAGCACGGCCACCAGAAAGACCAGAGGCCCATCGTTGCTGAACACACCCACTACCAGCCACATCGCCTGCACGCCAAGCGCCGCATAAAGGGCCAGCGAGATCACCAACGCCCAATCGCGTAAAGCCCTCTGCAAGTCACGCCGTCCCAGATGAGCGTCCAGGGTCAGAGCGGCCACCGGTCCAAGGGCGTCTATCATACGTGAAGGTGTATTGGTCACGAGCGTCGGCAGGGCGAGGGCCACGTATGCGCCGACGGAGAGAGCACCCCACGCCCACCTCAATCCGGCCGTACCTTCAAACAAATTGCCTGAAGCGATACCGACAATAAGTACGCCCCAAACAAGAAGTGTAGCCTGGATAGGATTGAGAAATGTCCAGGAGAGCAGCCACGACAAAGGGCTACCAATCGACATGAGCAGGAGAATAATCGCGGCTAATAACAGCTTCCAACCCAGATTGAGCCAGCTAGCGCGCAAGCCACCGGAAGGTATATGCCTGGGAGAGCGCGATGCGGGCGCGCCTGGAGTGGCTGTATCGGTGATGGAACCCCTCATACCCAGTCCCTACACCGTCGCCGGATCAGGGCGAGTAGAGGAGGGGCTGTTCTGGCCTACATCCGGGCTGCCTGTCTGAGCAGGGGCTTCGGCAGGCTGGCCGTTATGTTCCAGGTACTCGCGGCGCTCCTCCGGTAGTATGCCGCCGAACTTGCGGTGTCTGCGCCCGTACTCATCCAGAGCCTTCTTGAACTCCTCTTTGTCGAAATCGGGCCAGGTAGTCTCAGTGGAATAATACTCGGCATAAGCCGCTTGCCACAGGAGGAAATTGCTCAGGCGCATCTCGCCGGCGGTGCGGATAATCAGGTCGGGATCGGGTATGCCACAGGTATCCAGGTGTTGAGAGATAGTCTCCTCGGTGATCCCCTCCGGCCTTATCCCCTCAGCTATGATCTTGCGCATGGCCCGCACAACGTCGTCTCGCCCACCGTAATTGAAGCACACACTCAGAATCAGGCGATCATTATGCTTGGTGGTCTCAAGCGAATACTCTATAGCCTCCTGCAAAGCGATAGGCACGTTCTCCATGTGGCCCATGTGACGTATCTGCACACCCTCGCGCGAAAGCTCCGGTGTCTCTTTCCTGATGACCTCGCCCAGTATCTTCATCAGCCCCTGCACCTCGTCGCTGGGACGGCTCCAGTTCTCGGTCGAGAAAGCGTACACAGTGAGATACTGGACATCGTTCTCGACGCAGGCATGTACAATCCGCCGGATATTCTCGGTGCCTGCTCGGTGGCCCATAAGCCGGGGCAATCCACGCCTGCGCGCCCAACGACCATTGCCGTCCATGATGATGGCAACGTGGTTAGGACGAGGGTCGGAGTTCGCTTCGCTCATAATCAGGAAATGTGGATCGTGAATTAGGAATTGTTCGATGTAATTCCTAACTCAGGATTCATAATTAGATCTCCAATACCTCGGTTTCTTTGGCCTGGCCGATTTCGTCGGCTTCGTGCACATACTTCTGCACCAGGGTTTCGATCCTCTCGTTGGCTCGCTTCTGCTCGTCCTCAGAGATCATCTTCTCGTCCAGCAGTTCCTTGAGGGAGTGCATCGCATCGCGCCGCACATTGCGGATCGCCACACGACTGTCCTCTACCTTGTGCTTGACTACCTTGACCATGTCGCGCCGGCGGTCCTCGGTGAGAGGGGGGATAGGTATGCGGATGATGCGTCCATCGTTGGTCGGGTTGAAGCCCATCTCCGACTTCTGCAGGGCCTTCTCGATGATCGAGAGCGCGCCCTTGTCCCACGGCTGCACCATCAGCAATCGCGGCTCGGGAGCCGAAACCGTAGCAAGCTGATTGAGGGGCGTGGGCGTGCCGTAATATTCCACCTGCATCCTATCAATAAGCGAAGGTGTGGCGCGGCCAGTGCGTATCGTCTGAAGCTCGCGCCTGAGGGCGTCCAGCGCCTTTTTCATGCGGTCTTCCGTGTCTTTTTGTATGTCGTCAATCATTTCTGAATACCTCGGAGGGTTTCAAGCTCTCCCACTTTCTCTACGGTAACTTCGCGCAGGGCGGGATTGGCGATGTTCATTACCGTCGTACCAACCTTCTCCCCAAGCGCAACGCGCAGAATGTTGCCAGGCTCCTGAAAGTTGAACACGATAATCGGCAGGGAGTTCTCCATGCAAAGTGCCATCGCGGTCGTATCCATCACCCGCAGGTCCATCTCGATGGCCTGGCGATAGCTCAGGAGGTCGAACTTCGTGGCGTTGGGGTTCGTAAAAGGATCAGCGGAGTAGACTCCATCCACGCGGTTCTTCGCCATGAGGAGTACTTCCGAGCCTAACTCAAGGGCACGCAGGGCAGCAGCCGAATCGGTGCTGAAGTAGGGATTGCCGGTGCCTGCGGCGAGGATCACCACCCGGCCCTTTTCCATGTGGCGTATGGCCCGCCGCCTGATGTATGGTTCGGCCACTTCGTGCATGGCGATGGCCGACTGCACGCGGGTGAACACATTGCGCTTTTCGAGGGCATCTTGCAGGGCAAGCGCGTTGAGCACGGTGGCGAGCATGCCCATATAGTCGGCAGTGGCGCGGTCCATGCCCTGGGCAGATGCCGCAATGCCGCGCCAGATATTCCCACCACCCACGACGATAGCGACCTGCACACCGTGCTCGACCACATCTTTCACCTGGTCAGCAATGGAGTTTACAATCGCCGGGTCTATGCTGGATTTGGCTTCACCCGCGAGTGCCTCACCGCTCAACTTAAGCAGTACGCGCCGGAAACGAGGCTCAGGCAGCAAACCAGCGCCGGTGCCTGGATGTCGCATAGAGAGTGTTTCTACATCGTCATCATCGTCTGGCAACAACGGGTCGATCAATGGAGCCTCCTCAGGCATGGAGCAGATACCTGCCTTCTAGTCTATCAGGTTTAGAGGTGGATAGCAACGTCTCAGGTGCTTGACGAGAACAGTGCGCATTGCGTAGAGAAGCCTCCAATTACGCAATACATTCTACTCGCCCCCACCCTCTCCCGCCCCTTCTTCGCCTTCTGCGGGGGCTGTGCCGCCTACTTCAAAGCGCACGAAGTGGCTGATCTGGATATTCTCCCCGACCTTGCCTATCGTCTCCTTGACTAGATCGCGGATGGTCTTGCGGCTGTCGCGGATGTACTCCTGGTCCAGCAGCCCCGTTTGACCGTCAGCGTCTTCCATCGTGCCGACCTCACTGGGATCCATCGAGGCCACCTGCATGGCGACCTCGCGAGCCAGCATGCGGAACTCCTCTGTGCGCGCTACAAAGTCGGTCTCACAGTTCACCTCAACCAGCGCGCCGATGCGGCCACCCGTATGGATATACGATTCGATCACACCCTGCGTCACCGCGCGGCCCGCGAGCTTGCTGTGCCTGGCAAGACCCTTCTGGCGCAATGCCTCGACCGCTTTGTCCATGTTGCCGTCCGCGTCCTGCAACGCCTTCTTGCAATCCATAACGCCCGCGCCTGTCTTTTCGCGTAGCTCTTTCACTACCGATGCTGAAATCTCCACCATTACCTCCAGAGTTTGAAAGTTGAAAGTTGCAAATTGTGAAAGTCACTTTTAAGCTTTCGACTCAGAACTTTCAACTCGTAAAAAAGGGGCGAGGCTTGTGAGCCGCCCCTTATCATGGCTTATACAATACGAAATACTTACTGCATCCTACCCTTGATCGTCGTCCGGGGCGAAGCTATATTCGCCGGGTTCGATCGTGTAATCTATATCGGCACGCTGGCTCTCGCGACGCTGCCGGCCTTCGATAGCCGCATCCGCAATCTTGGCGGTGACAGTGCGAACAGCGCGAATAGCGTCATCGTTGGAGGGGATCACGTAGTCCACCTCATCAGGATCAGCGTTGGTATCAACCATAGCGACAACGGGGATACCCAGCTTGATCGCCTCGGTGATGGCTATGCGCTCACGGTGCGTATCTACAATGAACACGGCGTCGGGCAGATCGCGCATATCCTTGATACCACCAAGCAGCGCGTTCAACTTATCGATCTTCTCTTCGAGTTTCGATGTCTCAGCTTTTGGCAGGTCGGCCAGTTCGCCACGTGTCTGTCGTCCCTCAAGATCGGCCAGGTAGCGCAAACGGTTGCGAATGGTCGAGAAGTTGGTGAGCATACCGCCCATCCATCGCTTATTGACAAAATATTGCCCTGCACGCTCGGCCTCTTCGCGTATCGACTCCTGGGCCTGCTTCTTGGTGCCTACGAACAACACCTTGCCGCCGTTAGCCACGAGGTCGCTCACATAACCCATCGCTGTCTGCAAGCCGACCACCGTCTGCTGCAAGTCTATGATATGGATGCCGTTGCGCTCGGTGAAGATATAAGTCTTCATCTTGGGGTTCCAGCGCTTGGTCTGGTGGCCGAAATGCACGCCAGCTTCGAGCAACGCCTTCATGTTGATCGTATTAGCCGCCGCCTGGCCGTTCGAGGAATTGCCGGGCTGCGACGTCGGCGAGCGCGGGGTCTCGCGCACAGGTGCATCAGGAAGCTGCTGAGGGGTCTCCAACACTGGAGGTTGGGTAGGAGCAGGAGCCTGGTCGGGAATCTGTGCCTCGGCTGAAGGTTGAACGCTATCTAGGGTATCTATGGCCGCCTCCGCTGGGGCCGCCATCTGCTGTTCCATATCTGTATCCGTGGTCGCCAAAGAAATCCTCCGATTTGTTGTGACTTCCGCCGCCATCATCCGCGCCAGGCACATGTACCATACATGCACACCCCGGCAGGTCAGGCGGAGTGTTTGATTGGGATCCTCTCGGATCCCCCGCGATCCGGCGCTTTTTAGCACGTGTCTTTTAGAGCGCCAACATCGATTATATCACATCTGGGAGCGTGGTTGCAAGGCTGTTGGGGCGCAGCCAGGGTCTATTCAAAGTCAGGTTTGACTGGCGATCAGGCGATGCTGCAAGCACGACCCCTCACCCCCGACCTCTCTCCCCACGCGTGGAGAGAGGGGAGAAGAGAAAAGGATCCAGTTTGAGGACACCCGCCGCCCATCATTGATGGGCACCCGCCCGTCAGGGGAGTACCCCT
>JBBSIK010000047.1:0-11116 GCA_038232115.1 Chloroflexia bacterium | reverse complement strand
GAGGGCGCGGCCTTATGTTTAGCCCGTCATTGCCTGTGGGTGGTGGCCTTCTGATCGAGCCTTGCAACTCGATCCACATGTTCTTCATGCGCTACCCACTTGATGTGATCTTCACCGATGAGAGCGGGTGCGTGCTCTTTATCTACAAGGGTATTAAGCCGTGGCGCATGGGACGCATCGTCAAGGGTGCGCGACGCGCTGTCGAGTTGCCGGAGGGCGCAATCGAGCGCAGCAACACCCAGCCGGGCGACATGCTGCGCTTCGGCCTCTAACTAAACTGTCGTAGCGGCGCTATTCAAAGTACCATGCATAGAAGGCAAAGTCATCCGGGAATTGCATTACGCGCGACATAATGTGCTGTGTTGTAACACAACCTAAAGACTTGTTGCGTTCAGAATGACAAAGCCGCCATGTTCTCACTGCAAACCAACTTTGACACAGCCCTGTGAATACACCTCATCCCCCGAATATAGCCCATCCCTGACCGTTGTATTAGGACATAATGACTATTGTGGTGGGTATTTACGCATGCTAGAGTTAAACGGGCAGCTACCGATATCAAGAAGGTGGGGCTGCCATTCTACAGGTATCAGGGGTACTCGGGAGGAGATCCTTGCTCTTCAATTCAATCGTATCTGTACTTAGCGCAAATGAGAGGCCGCAGTCGAACAGCGATAGCCAGCCGCGCAAACGAAAAGGGATCTTTAGCACCCTGATTTTGGTATTATTGCGCATCAGAATACTTGCTGCTACCCTTATGTTGCTGTTCGCATCGGCGGGTTTGATTGCCGTCCTACTTACAGGGCGCGCGGCTTCTTCCTCGGTCGTTGTTGCTATCGCGTTGGTAGCTATTTTCGTGTTATCAGTCGCTCTTATCCTGGGTGAGGGGCTAGCCCGCCGCCGTGTCATTGCACTTACCTCCACAGTGGAGGGGATGCGTCAGGGCTTCCCTCTTGTTGACAGCGCACTCGTGGCAGACGGTGGCGAACTGGGTGAGCTGGCCGTGGCCGTGGAGAGCACATCTGCCCATTTGCGCGAGCAGACCTCCAGGCTTGAGCAATCGCATGCAAGATTTCCCCTGCTGTGCGCTTCTCTGCCGGGCATAGCCTACATGTACAGTTCCCACATGGCCGATGCCACCTCTGTCCACTATATCAGCCCGCAACTCGAAAAGCTCCTGGGCTATACGCCGGTCGAGTGGCTGGCCGATCCGACCATCTGGTCGTGCCGCCTTCACCCTGAGGACCAGATACGGGTGCTTACCCAGTATACCGCAGCCTGCGAGTCGGGCGAGCCGTTTTCTTCTGAGTACCGCATACTAGCAAAAGATGGCCGCACAGTCTGGATAAAGGATGAGGCCAGCATCACACACGAGGCAAGTGGCGGCCAGTTGATGCTCGGAATGATGTTCGATATCACGGCCCAGCACAGCGATAGTGCTGCTTTGCACGAAAACGGTGCCCGATTAGCGGGCATACTCGACTCAGCTCGCGATGCCATTGTTTCTGTTGATCCGCAGGGGCAAGTAAGCCTGTTCAACAAGGGCGCTCAGAAGCTCCTCGGCTATGACGAAGGAGAGATGCTTGGCAAGAATATCGACGTACTGTGGGCGCAAGAGGTGTCCGACACCTACGAGCGTCAGGTTGCTCACTTCGCCGCCGGATCGAACAGAACGGGCAAACTGGGCGTCTTCGGCGAAGTAACGCTGCGTCGCAAGGACGGCAACGATCTCCTGGCCGAAGCCACTATCTCCCAATATGTGCGCGACTCCGAAAAGGTGCTGACTGTCTTCATACGTAACATCACCGAGCGGCGGCGTGTCGAGGACCGGCTCAAGGCAAGCGAGGCGAGCTTCCGCACGATGTTTGGCGACAACCCTCTGCCCATGTGGGTATACGACCTGGATACATTGCAGATACTGGAAGTGAACACGTCAGCCGAGGCTCGCTACGGCTACTCTCGGCAAGAATTTCTCGCCATGCGGATGAGCGATCTGAAGCCAGCCGAAGACATGCCCAGGCTCGTGGGCAACGCGCTCAAGAAAGAGAGTGACAGCCAGTATTCGATCCAGGTAAAGCACCGGCGCAAGGACGAGCGGGTGATTGACGTGCAGCTTGCCACTCAGCAGCTAGATTTTTCCAACCATCGCGCCGCCCTGGTGGTCGCCGAGGAGATTACAGAGCGTAAGCGTGCCGAGGAGGCGTTGCGCGAAAGCGAGCAGCGCTTCCGTGCCATGTTCGACGGCGCTGCCATAGGCGTGGCTCTCGTGGATCTCGACGGCAGCTATATAAAGGCTAATCCTGCCCTCCAAAAGATGCTCGGCTATACCAGCGATGAGTTGAACGATATGCGTGTGGCTGACATCACCCACGGCGAGGACCTGCAGCGCGCCCACGAAGCGTTCCGCACCTTGCTCGACGGCAACAGAGACTATTATCACACAGAGCAGCGTTATATATGCAAAGATGGCTCGGTGGTGTGGGCCAATCTGACGATGTCGCTTGTACGTGGAAGCAAGCGCAAGCCGCAGTTCTGCATTGGCATGATAGAGAATATCACCGAGCGCAAGCACTCGCAGGAGCAGATCAAGCGGCAACTTGAGCGCCTTGCAGCCCTGCGCAATATAGACCTGACGATCAGTTCCAGTCTTGATTTGCGGGTAACTCTCAATGTCATACTGGAGCAGGTGATGACTCAACTTCGCATTGATGCAACTGAAGTGCTCTTGCTCAACCCGCACACTCAGATGCTCGAATATGCGGCTGGACGCGGCTTCAGGTTTGAGGCCATTGCAAGGTCCCGGCTGCGGCTGGGTGAGGGCTGCGCCGGGCGTGCTGCCCTGGAACGCCGGACGTTGACGGTGCCCAATCTCAATGTCGAGGCCAATCTGGGACGACCGCATCTGGTGGCGGGCGAGGATTTCATAAGCTACTATGCTGTGCCCCTGCTCGTGAAGGGGCAGGTGAAGGGCGTGCTGGAGATATTCAACCGGTCCTCACTCAATCCGCAGATGGAGTGGCTCGATTTTCTGGAGGCTCTTGCCTCGCAGGCAGCCATCGCTATTGACAACGCGACGATGTTCAACGATCTGCAGCGCACCAACACAGAACTGTCGCTGGCGTATGATACCACCCTCGAAGGCTGGTCGCATGCCCTCGACCTTCGAGATGAGGAGACAGAGGGACATACCCGGCGCGTTACCGAAATGACCGACCGCCTAGCCCGTGAGATGGGAATCAGCGAAGCCGACATGCTGCACGTTCACCGAGGCGCTTTGTTGCACGATATCGGCAAGATGGGCATTCCGGACTCGATCCTTCTCAAACCCGGTTCGCTCAACGATGAAGAGTGGGAGATTATGCGCCGCCACCCAGGGTACGCTTTCCAGCTATTGTCGCCTATTACGTTCCTGAGACCGGCCCTGGACATACCGTACTGCCACCACGAGAAGTGGGATGGCACCGGCTACCCTCGCGGCCTCAAGCGTGAGCAGATCCCGCTTTCCGCTCGCATCTTCGCTGTAGTGGACGTGTATGACGCTCTGCGCTCCGACCGCCCCTACCGCAAAGCCTGGTCAGAGGAAAAGGTGCGTGACCATATAAACGGTCTGGCTGGCACCCACTTCGACCCGCAAGTAGTGGAGGCCTTCCTCAAGATGGACGTGCCTCAGCCTAAACAGACGGGGCCTCTAGGTAGCTTGTGGGACTACATAGAGCGTAAACTGGTGGAAGATGGAGAGCTAGATACGGTGTAGGTGTGTCCGGTGAGCTAAACGCCCTTACGCCAAGAACGCGTCACGGTTATTATTCACAGCAGATGCGCCCCGCATTTCTCTCAGGTTAGCTTGGAGCTGGCAAGTTGATTGCTCCTTGCATGCTACTACCCTTTGCAACCAACTCAACAGGACCTTCGCACTTCTCTGCGTCTATTTGGCCTCATGGCGAGCAAGAACAACAAGCCGTAATCCTGGCTGGCTCCGGGCGTCTTTACGTTTTGAGGCTTCCTGCCTGACCCGCTTGCCGGCAGGGCTAGGGCTGCTGCAAAGTCGCTGTTAGTAGGAGTTGAATACCCCACCAGCACATTGTCATTCCGAGCGTAGTAAGGAATCGGTTGGTAGTCGTACACAGTAGTAACTGTGCCGCTTACTTTCTCTAATTCAGCACTGTCGCATACCCACCTGATTCCGAACGTAGTGAGGAATGACACTATGCTGTTTGGCACTGCGTCTTGCTACATGCACGACTTTGACACTGCCCTGTAAGCAGGGCTTTTCCACATTGACAAAGCTGCCTGTTTAGGGTACAATTAGTGCGTGCAGTAGAACAAATGAGCGATTAGCGCGGCTTCTCTTGCGGCGCATTGAGGTCTTTGTGCCTACCTGTTTTTCGAGTTGCAGAGCTTCGATTTGTTGTATTATTTAGCACGGAGATTTCCAGAGGAGATAGAGATGTCAGCAGATAGAGACAAAGCCCTTGAAAATGCCATGGCTCAAATAGACCGGCAGTTTGGCAAGGGTTCCATTATGAAGATGAGCGACTTCGGGTCCAGGCTGCATGTTGAGTCGATACCCACAGGCTCGATTGCTCTCGATATGGCGCTGGGTGGGGCGGGTGTGCCGCGTGGCCGCGTGGTTGAGATATATGGCCCCGAGTCTTCGGGAAAGACCACCCTTTGCTACCACATCATGGCCGAGGCGCAGAAAGCAGGTGGGGTGGCTGCTTACATAGACGCCGAGCACGCTTTCGACCCGCAGTATGCCGCCAACGTAGGCCTCAACCTGGACGAACTGCTTATTTCCCAGCCGGACAACGGTGAGCAGGCGCTTGAAATCGCCGAGACGCTTGTGCGCTCCAACGCCATAGACGTGATAGTGGTCGACTCTGTGGCCGCACTGGTGCCGAGAGCGGAGATCGAGGGCGAGATGGGCGACAGCCACGTTGGTTTGCAGGCTCGTCTCATGTCGCAGGCACTACGCAAGCTGGTGGGCGCGATCAGCAAGAGCCATTGCTGCCTGATCTTCGTCAACCAGATCCGCATGAAGATCGGTGTTATGTACGGTAATCCTGAGACCACAACCGGCGGCAACGCGCTCAAGTTCTATGCTTCGATACGCATGGAGATCCGCCGCGTTGAGTCTCTCAAACAGGGTACCGAGATCACGGGCAACCGAGTGCGCGTGAAGGTCGTCAAGAACAAGGTAGCGCCGCCTTTCCGCACAGCCGAGTTCGATATCATGTTCAACGAAGGCATCAGCCGCGTTGGCTCACTGGTAGATCTGGGCACCGAACTGAACGTTCTGCGCAAGAGTGGCGCGTTCTACTCCTTCGGCGACCAGCGTCTCGGTCAGGGGCGCGAGAACGTGAAAGACTTCCTGCGCAATAACCCTGGCCTTGCCGACGAGATTGATGGCTTGATTCGCACAGCCATGGCCTCAGGTGTTACTGCCGCAACTCTAGCAATAGGCGCAACCACTTCCAAGAACGGTAAGGCGGCGGCAGCTGTGTCTGCTGGAGAAGCCGAAGAGGGCGAGGAAGGCGAGTTCTAAGGAAGGTATACAGACAGTAGGGCGAGCTTGATGCTCGCCTTTTTCTGCTTAAAGGAAGTTGTGTATGCCACAGGATGTAATTACTGCTCTACAAGCCGACCATATGGACCCCAATAAGGTTCACGTCTTTATAGATGGTAAGCACGCTGCGTCTGTGTCACTGGATGTAGCGGCGGAGGAGCGACTTACCGTCGGTCAGGAATGCCCACCCGTACGGCTTGAGCGGCTACACAGCGCTCAGGAGCTAAACGATATCTACCAGCGCGCCCTTGCATTCCTATCTTATCGTCCCCGCTCGGCACGCGAGGTGGAGCAGCGAATGCGGCGCAAAGGCTTTGATCTACAGCAAATAGCATCTGTGATGGACAAGCTGCGCGCCAGAAACTATATTGATGACCGCGAATTCGCCCGCTTCTGGGTGGGCAACCGGATGACGTTCTCGCCGCGCGGCCCTCGGTTGCTGCGTAGCGAACTGAGGCAGAAGGGCGTGCCTGCTGACATTGTAGATGAAGTTCTGAACGAGCAGGCAGAGGACCAGAAGGAGATAGTGCAACAAGCGGAAGAGGTCAACGCCGACTATGATGTGACTGTAGATGAGCCGGTGCCGGGCACAGACCTGGCGAATGCTCTGGCTCTTTCCCGTAAGAGGATGCGCGTCTATGGGAACCTCGACCCGCAGGCCGCCAAGCGCCGCCTATCGGGGTTCCTGGCGAGGCGGGGCTATGGCTTCGACATTATAGATCAGGTGTGGCGGCGCATAACGGCTCCCGACGAAGAACCCGAACTTTTCGACGAGTAGGTTCGCTTTCACACTTCGCATACCTCCCCGGCGGGCCGCGCTCTAAGCGTGGGAGGGGCATGAGCGAAGCGGGGGGGGGTCTGGGATGGGTAGCATACTCAATTGCTACACCTCAATTCTGAACACTTACTCAACTCTCGTTGACTAGACAAACTGGCATGGGGCGTGCTATCATCCTACTAAGAAACTCGTACATGATCTTAGAAAGTCACGAGTGTAGCTTTCCAGGAGGCTTAGACTAATGCCGGGATTCAAGAAGAAGAAGCCATCAAGCTATGGGTCGTGGGTAGAAGTCGGGCCAAACGATCCTGGTTACGACAGGTCTATCACGCGTGGCAAGAAAAAGATGGTGTTTCGCGTGATAACGGTGCGTGGGCGGCAGGAACAGGAATGGCTCGATTCAAACATGTGGCAGCCGCTCCAGGAAACCGTTATCCCAGCCGAGGCCAAAGCACCTCTCACCGTGGTCTACTATGGCACCTATGGCTCGGACGGTATGCGTCGAGATGGCTCGCCGGGTGGCGCCTACTCATCTATCTTCGACCAGTATGCTATGCAGGGCCAGGACGTGTATACTCGGGACGAGGCCAGGCGTCTTAAGCAGTGGGACACCCGCAAGCCATTCCCCGGCTTTGACCCGAAGCTGGGCAGCAAGACGCTAGATATTTACTCCGAGGACTAATCTTGCATCGACACTGCGAATAGATTTGAGAGGCGGGTCCAGCACCCGCCTTGTTTATTGCGCAAGCACTGGGCAGGGGACTAGGGGTCAGGGGCTAGGAGAGGATGGAAACGCACATACGCGAAGAACGCAAAGGACGCGCAAAGATTCATGATGGTATTCTTCGCTGACCGCTAACAACTACTCGGAACTTTCAACTGAGGGGTACATATATGCATATTGGTGTGCTCGGTGGAGGGGCGTTGGGCCTCACGGCGGCGATGCGGCTGGCGAGGCGTGGCGCGCAGATTACCATAATTGAAAAGGAGACGGAGCTTGGCGGTCTGGCGGCGGGCTTTCCGGTCGGTGATAATGGCACCTATTTGGAGAAGGGCTACCATCACCTTTTCCGTACCGACAAAGAGATAGTGGCCCTTATTAACGAGCTTGGCATGAGCGACAAGCTCGGCTGGCACAACGTAAACACATCTACCCTTTACAAGGGCAAGAAGTACAAAATCTCCCCGCTCGATCTGTTGTTCACATACCGGATGCTGTCGCCCGTGGCTCGCTTCCGCATGGCTGCCGCCTCCGCATACCTCAAGTTCGAGGGTAATTACAAGCGCTTGAGCAACCAGACCGCCACCGAGTGGATACAAAAGTGGATGGGTAAAGAGGTGTATGCCAAGCAGTGGAAACCACTCCTTGAGAGCAAGTTCAGCGACTATTACTCGCAGATCGCGCTGCCGTGGTTCTGGTCGCGTGTGCATGAGCGGAGCTTCGACCTGGGCTATATGCGCGGTGGCTTTCAGCAGTTATATGACCGCCTCGGCGATGAGGTACGCAAGGCTGGCGGCGAGATAAAGCTGGGCACCACCGTCACCCGCATCGTCCCTGCCGAGGATGGCAAGACGCGAGTGGAGACAGATAAGGGCGAGACATACACCTTTGACACTGTTGTGTCCACGCTTCCCACCAAGCTGTTTCTTCGACTGGCTGAGGGATTGCCCGATAGCTACAGGCAGAAGTACGATTGGGGTGATGCTTTGGGTGCGCACGTGGTTACCCTGGCGTTAGACCGCTCGCTGCTGGGCGATGTCTACTGGCTCAACATCAACGATCCCGGCTACCCATTCCTGGTGGCCGTGGAGCACACGAACATGATGCCAAAGGAGGATTACGCCGGTAAAGTGATGGTGTACATCGGCAACTATCTCAAGATGGACCATCGCTATTTCAAGCAGCCTGACGAGCAGACGCTGGCTGAGTTCATACCGTACCTCAAGAAGCTCAATCCGGCTTTCGACGAAAACTGGATCACCGAGAAATGGTTCTTCAAAGCGCCCTTTGCCCAGCCTATCGTCACCCGCGAATATGAGGAACATATCCCGCCTCTCAAGACGCCGCTTCCCAACGTGTACATGGGTAATATGTTCCAGGTATACCCGCAGGACCGCGGCCAGAACTACAGTATCAAGCTTGCCGATAAACTGGCAGGTATGATACAGGTGGAGGGCGAGCCTGCACAACAGTAGTGCCCACATGTTAAGTTCTGAATTGGGGTGCGAAGCCCCTACAGCTATTTCTCTATCCCAAATCTGAACGCATACTCCACATAGGGTCTTGACAACAGATAATGACAGTGCTACAATCTTGATTGATCGTTCAATCAATAAAGGTGTTCCAGATGCCACCAAGAGACGAACAGGAGTATGAAAGCCGCCGCCAGCAAATCATAGATGCGGCTTTACAGGTCTTTTCCAGCAAAGGTTTCGAGCGTGCCACGAACAAGGATATCGCTGGTGCTGCCCACATTCGTTCCGCCGGCCTGATATACCACTACTTCAAAGATAAAACAGACCTGTTCCGCCAGGTACTTGAGGAGAGAGCGCCCCCAATGCAACTGGTTGCCCGTGGCGAGGAATTGATGGATGTCCCGCCACGCGAGATGTTTACTAACTTCAGCGTGGCGTTCGTGCAGACCTTTAATAATCACTCCTCGGTAGCCATGTTCAAGTTGATGCTGGGAGAGGCGATTCAGCACCCGGTTGTGGCTGAGATGTTCAACAAAGTAGGCCCCGGTCGAGGCCTTGCTTTCCTGACCCGCTATATTGCGCACCAAATGGACCAGGGTACACTGCGTAAGATGGACCCTGGCGCGGCGGCGCGGTGCTTCGTGGGGCCTCTGCTGGCGTACATGATCACGCGGGAGGTACTTGTACAGCCCGACAGTAAGACCTTATCCGCGCAAACGATGATCGATACAGCCGTGGATATATTTCTTTCAGGAATGGAGCCGGACGGCAAGGCATAGGTGCTTCTTTTTATTTACCTATTTGTTTGATTGACCGGTCAATCAAAGCGTGTTCTAGGGAGCGGGAGGTTCTCTAATGAGACTTAATGAAGCTATGGCAGACACTCGACTAACCACTGCGGCTGCGGAAGGTTGCATGGTCGAGGCTCGGAACCTGGTGAAGCAGTTTGGCTCCGTGCGCGCGCTCGACGATCTGAGCCTTTGCATCAGGCGAGGCGAAACGTTTGGCCTACTTGGACCCAATGGCTCCGGCAAAACGACCTTTATACGTATGATTGCCGGTCTGACCCCTCCTACATCCGGCAACTTGAGTGTGCTTGGCTACCCGATTCCTGCGCAGATCGGGAAGGTGCTACCCCATATCGGCTATATGACCCAGCTACAGGCGCTCTATAATGACCTCTCCGTGTGGGAAAACGTGCAGTTCTTTGCTCGAATCTTTGGCCTCAACGATAGGGCGAGCAGAGATGCACGCATAGAGAAGGTGCTTGCGCTGGTAGACTTATTGTCGCGCAAAAGTTCGTTAGTGAGCACGCTGAGCGGTGGCATGAAGCAAAGAGTGTCACTAGCCTGCGCCCTGGTGCATGACCCACGGCTTGTACTGCTCGACGAACCTACGGTAGGTGTTGATCCTCAGTTGCGACAGACGTTCTGGGGCTACTTTCGAGAGCTAAATGCACGTGGCGTGACAATTGTGGTGTCCAGCCATGTGATGGATGAGGCCGACCGGTGCGACCGCCTTGGCTTACTCCGCGACGGGACGCTGCTGGCGCAGGGCACGCCGTCGGAGTTGCGCACTCTGGGCGGCAGCCAAAACCTGGAAGAGGCTTTCCTTACCCTGGCGAGTCGTGAGAACGTACTGGAGGTTACAAGATGAGCATATCACGCATCTTTGCTATCACGGGCCGTGTTATCTCGCAGTTCAGGCGCGATCACCGCAGCCTGGCCCTTATATTCGTGGCTCCCATTCTTGTCATGGCGATCCTCGGCTACGTGTTTCGCGCCCAGGAAGAGGCCATTATCAAAGTAGCACTCGTAAACGAGGACAAGCCCGCAGCCGGCCAGACGAGCCTTGCCGCCCCTGTTATCAGCAGTCTCCATGCGAACAGCAGCCTGGATGTGGTGGAATTGCCTCGTGACGCAGCCGAGCGGGCCGTGCGCGACGGCTCACAGCGTGTAGCGATCGTGTTCGGCCCGTCATTTTCGCAGCAACTTCGCACCGAGCATAAAGCCACAGTGGGCGTTATTGTTGAAGGCTCGAACCCGGGCCAGGCCGGTAGCGCCCTCGCGGCGGTCGGCCAGTCGGTCATGAGTAGCGCGACTGTAGTGTTCAAGCAGCTAGTTCCGCCTGCCCTGGCCCCGGCCATGCCTGCGGAGATGCCCCTCCAACTTGAGACCACACGCCTGTACGGCAGCGCCGATCTGAAAATGCTTGATTTCTTTGCTCCGATGTTCATAGCCTATATCGGCTTCTTTCTCATCTTTCTACTGACAAGCGTATCCTTCCTGCGCGAACGAACGCAAGGCACCATGGAGCGTCTATCAGCGTCGCCCGTGACCCGACTTGAGTTGGTATTGGGCTACATGCTAGGTTTCGGTCTCTTCTCGGTCATACAGGCGTTGGTTTTGCTCCTGTTCACCATTTACGCCCTGCAGGTAAAGTTCAACGGTAACTTGCTCTCGATCTTTGTTATAACGCTCGCGCTCGTGCTGGGCGCGGTGAACCTGGGCATACTGCTATCGGCCTTTGCTCGCAACGAGTTACAGGCGATCCAATTCATACCCCTGGTGATTCTG
>JBBSIK010000046.1:0-11130 GCA_038232115.1 Chloroflexia bacterium | reverse complement strand
CGCTCAGGCGCGGGCACTGACAACGACCAGATAGCTGAAGCCCACGAGGGTGAGACAGTCAGCATAATTGACGGCCCTCAGCGAGACGCCAAAGGCAACCGCTGGTTCAAGGTAACGGCTCCCGGCGGCACCGGCTGGGTCGTAGCAGGCTATCTCGAAGGAAAGGACACAGGCTCCTCTTCCCAGAAAAGCAGCGACACTAGCTCGAATACAAAGACTCAGGACAATGCCAAGGCAGTTACCAAAGACGCTGCGGTCCAGGCCTCTAAGCCCGCAGCAAGCACCGGCCCCAGGCTGACAGGCTTTGGTCGAGTATCCAACACCGATGGCGACCCCCTGCGGGTGCGCAATTCGGCCAGCAGCAAGGGCGACGTGATAACCAAGCTCACAGCCGATACATCGGTGGCGGTCAAGCAAGGTCCTCTCACCGACAGCGACGGTATCACATGGTATCAGGTGTCGGCGAACGGCGTGACCGGCTGGGTGATGGCGCAGTATCTTTCCCAGGCCAAAACCCCCGATGCAGCAGTCATTACGAGGCCCGTTGACCAGGCAGTGCAGAAATCCGTTGCTCCGGCTTCTGTGGCTCAGCCTGCCATCCAGAAGCCTTCTGCCGCCGCACCTGCACCTGCACCTGCTGCTCCCGCGCCAGTGGCTGTTGTTCAACCCGCTGTTCAGAAGCCCATTGTCGCTGCACCCGCACCCGTGGTGCCCGCCGTGGTGGTTCAGTCTGCTGCGGTGCAAGCCGCCTCTCAACTGGCAGCCCTGCCCGTCGCTCAGAATGCCGATACTCGCAGCGGCGTGTCGCGTGGCGCTGTACCCCCGGATGCTTCCAGCCGAGGCAGCACAATCGTAAGCACCGCCATGCGCTATGTAGGGTACCGTTATCGCTTCGGTGGCACCTCACCGAGCGGTTTCGATTGCAGCGGCTTTCTGTACTATGTGCTTAACCGCTCGGGTTTCTCGATCGGTCGAGACATGTATTCTCAGCTAAATAGCGGCCCCCGCGTGGGCAGCAAGGACCTGCGCCCCGGCGACCTGCTCTTTTTCTCCGGCACTTACAAGCGAGGCTTGTCCCACGCCGGTATTTACATCGGCAACGGTAAGTTCGTGCATGCGGAGAACGAAAGCACAGGCGTGGCCGTCAGCGAGCTGTGGAGCTCTTACTGGGCTGCCCACTACACAGCCGCCGTGCGACCGTCGCGCTAATCCGTCAGACAACGTCTGAATACAAGAGAGGTCGTTTTGCGGCCTCTTTTTTGTTGCGTCCTGGCCCATATCTTGCCAATCGTACTGTGGTAGGAAACAACATTGAATTGCGACCAGGAGGTAACTGATATGTGCATGAGTTGTGGGTGCGGAAAGCCCAATGAGGACCATGGCAATCCCGACAATATCACCCTTGAAGATCTGAAGCGGGCTGCGCGAGCCGCAAACATTCAACCTGAACAGGCTGCAGACAATATCCATGACGCTGCGAAGGACCTGAAGGACGCGGGCGACATTAAGTAGCAGATATAGTGCAATAACTTATCCCACGACTTTATGGCTTGGTGTATACGTCCGATACTATCTCGCCGTCCTGTACTCGAACTACACGCTGCGCGCTGGCCGCGAGGCCTTGATCGTGGGTGACGAAGACCACCGATTTGCCTTGCTGACTAAGCTCCAGAAGCATGCCCATGATGTGCTCTCCAGTGGCCGTGTCGAGGTTGCCGGTAGGCTCGTCTGCGATGAGGATGGGAGGGTCATTGGCGAGGGCGCGCGCTATGGCTACGCGCTGCTGCTCGCCACCCGATAGCTCGCTTGGCAGGTGTCCTGCCCTGGCAGCCAGTCCTACTCGGTCCAGAAGGGACATTGCGCGTTCCCGCCGTTTGCTACCGTACGAGTTGAGAAAATCCATAGGCAGCATGACATTCTCCAGCGCGGTAAGGGTAGGAAGTAACTGGAAGAATTGAAAAACGATGCCGATGTTCTCACCGCGCCAGCGGGCAAGCTCGTTTTCATTCATCTGGTGCAGGGGAGCGCCCGCCATGATCACCTGGCCACTCGTGGGACGATCTATGCCGGTGACCATGTTGAGAATGGTGGATTTACCGCTACCCGATGGCCCTACAACGGCGGTGAACTCCCCAGCATAGAGGGTGAGGTTCACACTGCGGAGGGCTATGTACTCGCGGTGCCCCATAGGGTACGCCTTGACCACGTTAAATAGGCCGCCAACGGGTGTCCTGCCGTTGGCTTGACCATCGCGCGAAGGTGCCGAAGTACTATTATTCACGTATTCACGCCTGATTTGCCACTCACAGTTGCTTGATTTCCTACTTGGCTAATCTCAAATATGACGAAACTTGTATAGGAGCGCTACGCCTGGCAATGACAAAGCCAGGTTGTTTTGTGAAATAGCGATTTTACGTCAGCCCTGATTGCAGATACTGCGGGCGTTGTTGCCACGTGGCATCTGTGGTACAATGCCCAGACGCCCCAAAATTGGCTAGTTCCTGAAGTTGCCCTTATACAATGTACCACGAAAGGAACCAACCCTCTTGAAATTTTCTGTTCGTAAGTCGCTAATGCTTCCGCTAATGCTCGCCATCCCCATGCTCGTTGTAGTTACAGGTTGCGACACTGGCGGCGGATCAACCACGCCTACGGCTATCATCTCGCCCTCGTCCATCGTACCTTCTGCAACGGCTTCCATGACTATTACGATCATTTCCCCACTTGCTCCTCCTACTGTACAGCGCGTGCTACCTAAATCCCCTAATCCTGTGGGCACCGAGGTTACGACTGTTCCTAAGAGCATTGGCACGCAACAGGCTCCTGCGGTCACTCCCTCGTCTACTCGTTAGTGGGTCATACTGGCACCAAGCCTCGGTGGATCCATGGCTTCAATCACCTGCATAGTACTAACTTCTATCACTCCATAGTATAAATTAGGCATTGCCGTCCTATCACACTGGCATTATTGCAGCAGATAGCAGGCACTAAATGCTTGCTGCTGAAATGTGATTTGGACAGCCCTTTTTGCTTACCGATCTCCAAGCCAATCGTTTCTGCTGAATCACGAACTGGACTAGATGCGCTATCGGAGGGGCAATGCAGCTACCGGAAACTGGCGAGTAGCTTATATTGATCGCTGAAGACGAGCGTGACAACCGGGAGATAATGCAGACGGTTGTTGAGGACTTGCTGGGGCACGAGGCGCTGCTTGCCTCCAATGGTAAAGAGGCCCTACGCATCGCCAGCGATCGTATGCCCGACCTGATACTCATGGACCTCATGATGCCTGTACTCGATGGCTTTGAAACGATACGGCGTCTGCCTTCAGACGCTAAGCCGGTCAATATACCAGTGATTGCAGTGACGGCCTTAAGTCGCCCGATGGATCGCCGGCTTGCCGTTGAATGTGGCGCTGATGACTATGTGAGCAAGCCGTTCGATCTGGACCTGATGATCTCAATGATCCAGCAGTACATCGCTTCTGGTTGCACGGCTCGGAGCCACGACAACATGGTGGGTAGCAGTTCCGAGATCGAAGCGGACCACAGCACTACAGCATGAGCGTGCAACCGGTTGCTAGGACTGGCGGGCCGGTATGAACGTGATCGTAGCAATAGCGCCCCTGCCGTCTTCTCTCGGCTCGATTTTGAAGCTACCGCGCAGGTCGCTCACTACGAGTGTCTTTACTATGCTAAGGCCCAGGTTCGCCTGCTTTTCCGAGTCGAACCCTTCCGGTAGACCGTTGCCGTCGTCCTCGATTTCAATTGTGATCGCGGGGCGCAACTGCTCTGTGGAGATTCCTGCATGTTCAGCCTCAGACGACTGATCGCCTGCGGTGCGCGCCGTGTGAGCGCGAACGCATATTTCGCCGCTCTCCCGCCCCGCGAAGCCGTGCAGTATGGCATTTGAAGCAATCTCATTGAACAGCAACGCCAGCAGTGTCGCTTCGTGCGATCCCACCCTTATAGACTCAGCTTCGTCCGGCTCTATCTGCATATCCAACTTAAATCCAGGGCTCACCAGCGTTGATATGGCGGCTTCCGTTACTTTGCTGGCTAGCTCGTAGATTGTCGTAGATTGCACGTCCGAACCGCCCCTCACCATCAAGTCATGCACCGCCGCCATGCTCTGGATGCGCGCTATGCTCTCGCGTACCGCCGTGGCAGCCTCACTCGCGGGTGTTATGCGGCGCAGTTGCATGGAGAGCAACCCGGCTACGGTTTGCAGGTTGTTGCGCACACGATGGTTCATCTCCTGTAGCATGGCGGACTTCGTCTTGAGGCCGCGTAGAGCCGCATCGTACAGCCGGGAGTTTTCAAGAGCGATGGCTGCTTCGTGGGCGAATGCATCTACCAGGCGCACCTGTTCCTCGGTAAATACCTTCATCTCTCGGTTGTAAAGACAAATACCGCCCATAATGCCGCGTGGCGCTACAAGTGGCACGCAGAACATTGACTGGTAGTCTCCACCGGCGAACGGCACCTGCGTGTTGGAGTCGGAGTCGGGTGGTAGTTGAGAGGGTATACCGCGCATGATGGCCCTGGCGATGAAGCTGCTGTGAGTGTTGAGTGAGGCATGTCCGCTGGATTTGCTTTCGTGGATGTTGTGATTAGGATCCAGGAGGTCGTACTGAGCGACCAGTTCTAACATAGCCGATCTCGTGTGCAGTTCGTAGATAGTAGCGGCGTCGGCATGCACCAGGTGGGCGGCCTGATAAGCGATGAGAGTCAGAACCTCCGACAAGTTGAGGGTGGCCGCGATGTGGGCCGACACACCCTGCAGGGTGGATAGTTCAGCCACTTTCTGGCGCAGGCGGGCGTCGGTCTGCTCGTACAGGCGGGCGTTTTCTATAGCGATAGCGATTTCACCGGCCACAGTCTCAAGGAACTTGATCTCGTCCTCACTGAAGTAGCGTTCCTTGTAGGTGTTAATCGCAATCACGCCCACGAGCTTTTCTTTTGTAAACAGCACGACCGGCACAACGAGTATAGATACCGCCTCTTCCTCGCGCAAGGCAGGTATGTACTTGAAGCGAGGATCGGTCCACGCATTGTGTACCGCCACCGGCTTGCCCACCATGGCCGCCCAACCCGCAATACCCTCCCCCAGCTGCAGTCGCACCTGGCCTACCGCTTCCTGGTTAAGCCCGCTCGTGGCGGTAAGTACCAGCTGGTCCCACTCCGGCTCGTACAAGAAGATAGAGCAAATGTCCGCATGTGTGACGGCCACCACAGCCTGGGCGATCTCCTTGAGCATGTCGCTCAGGTTGAGAGAGGAGTTAGCCGCGCTGTTGATCCGGTGAAGGGCGGTGAGTTCGGCCACGCGGTCCCGCAACTCGCGTTCAGGTGAGGCTTGCACTGTGTATTTGCTCCGGGCCTCTATATAGCCTTCCATCGCCGCGCTCACCAACGTGACTTGCAGCTTATCCCCGTCTCCCAGCCGGGCATCCCCGTATGCCTCAGCCAACGACTGGCTTATAGCTATAGTCTCCTCAACTACTGCCTGCACCTCACGTCCCTCTTCAGCATATAGCGCCCCACGCTCCTTCACCCAATCGAGCGCCGGCCCGATACTGCCGCTCTCATATACGGTTTGCAGTACGCCCTCAATCGCAGTATCGTCGATCCCCAATTCCTGCAAACGCGACATGACATTGTCTACGTTCGATCTACTCTCTGTCTGTGAGGCCATACTGCTTCCTCGATTCGGTGATGCGTAACACGTAATACGTATTTTACCCACTTTGGGCTATGGATACCAAATGCATGAGGGCTAACATGTAAATCGCGGTATAGTCCGAGAGAAAGTTCCCATGTACGTCGTATCAGTGTTCCTTGAGACGCAATACGTTTTACGCGCTATGCATCACGCTTCCAACGGCTTGAGGAAATGGAGCCAGTGACGAGCTAACTGGAAGCCGACGCGTGTGGCGAGGGCCTGAGCGGCTGTATTTTCGCCTGGGGTGTCAAGCTCGGTGCGGCTTACGCCAATGCCTGCCAGGTAACGCAGGGCGGCTGCTACCATGGCCGTACCCAGCCCCTGGCCTCTCGATGCAGGATCGAGCCTGATCTCGTGCAGGTACCCTCTGCTGCCATCCTGCGCCGCGCTGCCGGCCCGTATCAGGCCCACGATACGTTCCTGGTTATCGAACAGGAACAGCACCCCGTGCGGCTGCCAGCCCCCTCCGCCAACGGTCCTCTCAAGCTCTTCAGGTCGAATTAGCGTGTAGTTGGCATCGTAGGACCCCAGGCGATTGGCTATTTCCATGTAGAGATCCGGCTGCTCCCCCAGAACGGCCAGCGAGCGTATTGTGCAGCCTTCCGGCAAGGCGGGTTGAAGCAGGTTGTCCATACTGGCGCGCACCAGATGTAGGGAATGGCTCACAACATGGAAGCCGTGCGCGTTGAGGAAGCCGGTAGATTGGACGTCCTCGCTCGCAACAGTAGTCTCCAGCACACGGTGTCCTCGCTGCGCTGCTGCCACTTCCAGATGAGCCAAGAGCCTCGAGCCTATGCCATGCCGCGAGAAGTCGGGCACCACATACATGTCAAAGTTGCCCGCTGGCCGGTCGGTGAATATGACGGTTGGGTAGACCACGGCTGCGGCGACCGGGCTATCATCGTGGAACATGAGCCACGCGTTATCCGCCAGCGAGAAGTCGGCGCGGTAATAATACCGCTCAATATCCTGGGCGGTGCTGCTATGATAGTCTTCAGGAAGGGTGGTTGCATAGAGCGTGGCATTACGCACTAATGCGAGCGCCTCATAGTCGTGGGGAGTGGCGTCAAAGGGGCGCAGGGAAAGCTTGCGTGGGTCGCTTTGCCAGAGCGGGCTAACGTGAATAGGTGTCACAGTGGATATGCCTCCATATTGGGGTCAGGGATCAAGGGCCAGGGATTAGAGGCTAGCCAAGCTACAAGAATCTTTGCGGGTTCTCTGCGTTTCGGTCTCCTAATAGCTCCTAGCCCTTGATCCCCGAATCCAGGGCTGATGCAAAGTCTCAAAGGCTGCAAACTGAGCGCACAAACCGCACATTGTCATTCCGAACGTAGGGAGGAATCGGTAGGCCCTTGTACACAGTTGCAATCTTACCGCTTACCTTTCTCTAATTCAGCACCGTCGCATACCCACCCGATTCCTCACTATGTTCGGAATGACACTATGCTGTTTGGCACTGCGGCTTGCTACACGCACGACTTTGACACAGCCCTACCCGACCTCTCAGCGATGTTGACACACGTGCTTAGGATACCGTATTATACCAGTTGGTATACGTGCGCTCGTAGCTCAGTGGATAGAGCACTCGCCTTCTAAGCGAGGGGTCGCGGGTTCGAATCCCTCCGGGCGCACATGGCACTCTCTCACGTGCCACTCTCTACCGTGACAGCGCAGTCACATTGGCGAAATTCATCGCTGCTACTCTCCGGCCTCTGCAACCCCACCGGCTTCCAACCGTCTTAGTATACAGAGGATGAGGTAGGGCGGGTTTTTCTGCTGTGCCTCTGCGCCATTGCTCAGGAGCATTGCGCTAGTCTGGTATAATATTGCCATGCCAAAATTGGCTGTTGTTATTGTCAACTACAATACTCGTGACCTGCTGGACACCTGTCTCGGCTCGGTTTACGCCAGCGACGCCTCTTTCCCCTTCCACGTCATCGTTGTAGACAACCTTTCCTCCGACGGTAGCAAAGAGATGGTAGCCTCCCGCTATCCGCAGGCGACATTGGTGGCGAGCGACCGTAATGGGGGATTTGGCTATGCCAACAACCTGGCTTTGCGCTGGCTCAATGGCCTCCATGCCCTGCCCACTTCCGGCACGACCGGCGCCATGCTCCACCTGCACGGCCCTTCTGACCACCGGCAGCCCGCGATGGAAGTCTCAGGGTCCAGCTTGATGGAGTTCACCTTCCCCTGTGATTATGTGCTTTTCCTCAATCCCGATACTGTTGTTCCCCCGGACGCTTTCCAGAAGACCGTGCAGTTTTTAGAGGAGCACGCTGACGCCGGCGTGGTTGGCCCTCGGGTGGTAAAGATGGACGGCAGTCTCGATCTGGCATGCCGTCGTTCTTTCCCAACGCCTGCCTCCTCGTTCTTCAAGCTGACCGGGCTGAGCAAGCTATTGCCCGGCCACCGACTTGTTGCGCGCTACAACTTGACGTATCTTAGCGACCGCGAAACGGCGGAAGTGGACTCGGTGATGGGCGCGTACATGCTAGTGCGGGGCAGTGCATTGGGCGACGCTGGGTTGTTCGATGAGCGGTTCTTTATGTATGGTGAGGACCTTGACATAGCCTACCGGATCAAGGAGCGTGGCTGGAAGGTGTACTATTATCCCCGCATATGCGTGTTGCATCACAAAGGAGCCAGCAGCCGTAAGCAGAGCGACCGCTCGATACGCGAGTTCTACCGAGCCATGCACGTATTTTACCGCAAGCATTACGCCGGTAGTCATTCTGGCGTGATAAATGCTGTAATTACCCTGGGTATCGCTATTCGTGGAACACTGGCGCTTCTCCAGAATGGGCTGAGGCCAACTGAACGCAAGAGAGTAACCTAGCGATTGCGCGAACAAGCCGGTGCAAGAGCAGAAATTGATGCCCTGACCTGGTAAAGACAAGATGCAGCACCCTTCAAGGCCGACAAGCGGGCGCGACAACGGCCCCCATAAAGCTGACATGCTGGCAGCCAACCACACACCGGTTGCCGAGCCTTCGCATACGTCCGTGGGCAAGGCTGCTAGTGGCACCAGCGGCACAAATGGTTCTCATGTTTCCAGCAATGGCGCTAATGGTGTGGGTAGCAATGAAGTGGGGCAGCCCTACCAGAAAGCACCAGTAGCGATACCCGTGCCTATCCAAATATCAGCGGCAGAAGCTGAACAGGTGGCCCGCGATACGCAGGAAGAGCGGGCACGCCGCACCGGCGCTTCGACTGTTGACGTGCCTATCGAGACGGCCCTGTTGGAGATACCTTCCCTTCCACCTCTTCCCAGGTCCCCCGCGCGTCTCACGCCTGTGGTGCTGGTGCTGATCGAAACGGCACTTGACATTTTCGCTACCGCAGGCGCTTTCACACTGGCCTTCCTGTGGTACTTCTCTCAGGATGAACAGCGCAACACACCGCCGGATGTGCCCTCTTATGCGAGAATGCTAGGCGTGACGGTAGCGACAATTGTTCTCACCTTCTATTTCAGTAAGCTATACAGCCTCAAACGTGGTGCGTCACGTGTAGACGAGTTCTACAAGATCGCGGCTGCGGTATCCATGGGTACCGTACTCTCCCTAGCGACCAGCTCCCTGATGCTGGGTGACGTGTTCAACTATTCGCGCCAGGTGCTGCTTACGGGCTGGGTGCTCACGATAGTGCTTGTCGCCTCCCTGCGTATCCTGTACAGTATCGTGCTGGGCGCGCTTCGCAAACGTGGGCTGGACCGTTCTCGTGTGCTGATCGTGGGTGCCGGTCCTACAGCGCAGATGGTGGAGGAGAGATTGCGCCACCACCGCACGCTCGGATACACCGTCGTGGGCATGGTGGAAAGTACGAATTCCGAGCGCCCCAGCGGCAGCAAGTCGCGTGTGCCTATACTGGGCAACCTTCCGAAGTTGCCGCAACTCGTTCGCAAGCACAATGCCGACGAAGTTATCATCGCCCTCAGCGGGGCTTCGGACAAGCAGCTACGTGACATAATGGGCCTGCTGCGCGATGAGAGCGTGTCGGTGAAGATTTATCCCGACGCCTTTCAATTGATGACTCAGAACGAAGTAAGTGTGGGCGAACTGAGTGGTCTGCCTCTGTTGAGCGTCAAGGACGTGGCGCTGCGTGGCTGGAACCGCCGCTTCAAGCGCGCATTCGACGTTGTGTTCAGCATCGCCGCGCTCATTACTACTTCGCCCATCATGTTGCTTATTGCACTATCCATCAAGCTGACTAGCCCCGGCCCGGTCTTCTTCATACAGGAGCGAGTAGGTCTTGATGGGCGCCCTTTTCAGCTTGTAAAGTTCCGCACCATGAAGATCATTGTTGATGGAGCGGAAATGCCGCAGTTGAAAGAGGTGATACCAGGTTGGACGGTGCGTAACGATCCCCGCCGCACCAGGCTGGGCACGTTCCTTCGTCGCTTCTCTCTGGATGAGCTGCCTCAGTTCTACAACGTGTTAGTGGGCGAAATGAGCGTAGTCGGCCCGCGCCCTGAGCAGCCCGCATACGTGCAGGAGTTCGCCCAGCGCATACCTGAGTACCTGCTGCGCCACCGGGAAAAAGCGGGTCTTACCGGCTGGGCGCAGGTGAACGGTCTGCGCGGCGATAGCTCCATAGAGCTACGCACTGCCGCCGATATATATTACGTCGAGAACTGGTCGGTACTGTTCGACCTCAAGATCATAGTTCGCACTCTTGTAGCGATGTTCAGGGGAAAGAACGCATATTAGTCGAGCCAAAAGTTCTGATGATGAGCACTGAGCAGGACGACAATTGCAAACTGACCCATTTGGACGAGGGCGGGCATGCTGTCATGGTGGACGTGGGTGCCAAGCCGGACACCGAGCGTGTAGCTGTGGCTCGCGGTGAGGTGCATATCAGCCCTGAGACGCTCAATTTAGTGAGGGAGGGCAGGGCAGCCAAAGGTGATGTTCTGGCCGTAGCGCGGGTGGCTGGCATCATGGCTGCCAAGAAGACCCCCGACCTTATCCCGCTCTGTCACCCTATTATGCTTACCTCGGTGAAGGTTGATTTCACGCTGCAAAGCTGGGGCATCGAGATAGAGGTCCGCACTAAAACAGTCGGCCCCACAGGTGTCGAGATGGAGGCCCTTACGGCTGTGTCGGTGGCCGCTCTCACGATATATGACATGCTTAAAGCCGTGGAACGCGGCGCACACATCGAGAACATCCGCCTGCTGCACAAAGAAGGCGGCAAGAGCGGAACGTGGACGAGTGAAACGTGAAGAGATGGAAACGCAAAGGACGCGCAAAGATCACGAAGAATTACGTTTCAGAACCGGGAGGAAACCGCTTGCGCTACGAGACGCATACGCAAATGAAGCGAGAGGATGTATTTGAGGCCTCGAAACGCTTTTTTGGCGGGGAAGAAGGCGGGCTTGGCATGAAGATGAGCGCGCACCAGGGCAAT
>JBBSIK010000045.1:0-11140 GCA_038232115.1 Chloroflexia bacterium | reverse complement strand
GATGCCGATGCCTCAGGACAGGTGCAATGGACAATCCATTTCGTAGATAGCTCCAACGTGCGTGCTCACCAGCATGCTGCAGGCGCGAAGTGCGCTTGGGCCAAAAAAAATGAAAAGGGGACCCACAAGACGGCCCAAAGAAGCGCTCGGTCGCAGCAAAGGAGGATTCTCCACCAAAATCGATGTGAGATGTGAAGGTAAGGGCAAGCCTCTCGTATTTGAGCTTACTCCTGGTGAGCAACACGAATCTACTATGTTCGAGTTACTCATGGTAGGAGGAGCTATCAAGAGGCGAGGCAGAGGCAGACCCCTCCGCTTGCCCGCTCGCATCGCAACTGACAAAGCGTACTCCAACAAGAGAATCCGTGGGTATTTAGCTAGACGAGGCATCTGGGATTGGCATCACCATTCCACACAAGAGCAACGAAAAGCATAAAGGCCCCTTCGACTAGGAGCTATACAAGCAGCGCAACCGAGTAGAGAGGCTATTCAACAGACTGAAGCAGTACAGAAGTACAGGCCCATTGCCACTCGCTACGAGCTACGAGAAGCGTGCTATCGACTACAAGGCGATGCTCACCTTGGCGGCTATCCTCCTCTGGTTGTAGCTTTGAAAACAGGACCACAGAACCTAGTACAGGGTGAGCCAGAACATCTGGATCACTCTCAACTAATGTCACCGACTGAAATTGTTTTCACTTGCCTTTCGCTCTTCTGTCCAGTATAAACATAAAAATTGGTATAGGAGATATGAGAAATGAAGATCCATCGAATAGAACATGTGGGCGTGATCGTAAATGATCTTTCCGCCGCCAAAGCATTCTTTCTTGATTTCGGACTTGAACTGCAAGGGGAGGGCGAAGTAGAAGGAGAGTGGGTGGACCGGATAGTCGGGCTTAAGGACGTTAAAGCAACATCTGTAATGTTGCAGGCGCCAGATGGTCAGGCGAATATAGAGCTTGTCAAATTTTACAGACCGTCAGACGAAAATGATATTCAGCAACCTGCTGCAAATACGCTGGGCATCCGGCATATCGCATTCGCGGTCGATGATATCGAAGCTGTTGTTGCAAAATTGAAAAAGAAGGGTACGGAACTCGTGGGTGAGATACAAACCTATGAGGACAGCTATAAGTTGTGCTACGTTCGCGGGCCAGAAGGGTGCAACGTGCATTTAATCATCTGGTCAGCTGGTCAGCGCATCTCTGGGCAACTTGGGCATAAAGTCGCACTAGGTTCTGTTTTCAAAACGGCTTTGTCACGCGTGAAGGACATCCATGCTCTGTGCGTGGAAAATGCTTTTGAAAACACGCCCTAGTCTCGTGCTGAATATGCTGGGTACCCTGAATACCAGTCCAACACCCACAAAGCGCGCAGCGTGTTCCACCGGCTCGGCTGGCCCTGTCCATCGTCCATGTCGATCGGCACCAGCCGGGCCGGTGGTTCTCTAGCGACCACTGACCCTCGGTGGCGCGATCCCATTCGACCAACTGGATCGCCTTGACCACCGACTCGTCCGGCGTGGCGCGCCCGCAGCCCCTCAGCTCACCGATTTCTTCACGAGCGCGCCGATCCTTGCCTCTCCTGAGGCGATCAGCTCCTTCAGCGCGAAGGAGGTCGGCCACATAGCCCCCTCGTCGAGGTTCGCCGTGTCGTTGAAGCCGAGCGTGGCGTACCTCGTGTTGAACTTCTGCGCGCTTTGGAAGAAGCAGACCACCTTGCCATCCCTGGCATACGCAGGCATCCCGTACCAGAGCTTCGGGGAGAGAACCGGTGCGCTGGCTTTGATGATAGCATGGAGCCGCTCGGCCATGGCGCGATCCGGTTCCGCCATCTCGGCGATCTTCGCGAGCACGGCGCTTTCCCCCTCCGCCTTGTCTGCGTCCGCCTTCAGTTCTTTGGCGCGTTCCTTCATCGCGGCTCGTTCCTCGTCCGTGAATCCCTTCTTTGTGCTCATAGAAACCTCCTCCTTCTGACTTGGAAAATGTGTCTGCTCAGGCATGTATCATCAGTTCACATCAGCCTGAGTGGTCGCCGGGGTGGATACTACCCGCCCATCTGTGCGGTGGCGCCACTACCGCCACTACCGCCACTGCCGCATATGCGCTAGCTGTGTGCCGAATGCCAATACCAGTCCAACACCCGCAAAGCGCGTAGCGTGTTCCACCGGCTCGGCTTCCCCTCCACCTCACTCAACTCGACCGGCATCGTGCCGGGGTGCTGGATCTCGAGCAGCCACCTGCCCTCACTGTCGCACTTCGATTCGACCAACTCGATAGCCTCGGACATGCGCTCGTCCGGCGTGACGCCTGCCCTGCGCAGGTACTCCAACCCCCGCAGCACGTCGTAGTGCCACCAGGTGGGGAAGGAGAAGCGCGTAAAGGCCGGGTCTATAACCTCGCCGGTCGAGAGCCTGCGGAAGAGGCGGCGCTCGAGTAGGTACTCCTGCCCGCGCAGGCGACCCTCCCTCACTTCGGCGCTCCTCTCGCCTGCCAAACCCGCCTGCTCGATTTCAAGTAGAGCTTCCAGCACGCAGATCGTGGTGTTGAACGACGAGCGCGTCGAGCCTCTTTCAGCCTCGCAGTTCCAGCCGCCGTCGGGCAGCTGCTCGGAGAGCAGGAGGCCAAGGATTCGCCCGCAGTCCTGGCCGAAGTATGCTGCGCTCGCCGCAACCTGGCCATTGATGCACGGCTCGACCTCACCCGCAAAGTATGGATTGCCGACGAAGTCCTCTCCTCGCCACGAGCCGTCCCAGTCCCAGCCCATCCACCTCACGTGGTCGTGGACTAATCCCACGGCACGACGCGCTTCCACGCCCGCCGGATCGAGACCCATTTCACGCAGCAGAGTCAGGACGTGCATCGTAGAGTCCCACCCGTGGTTCCACGCCTCGCCACCCCACGAGCCGTCGGCCCCCTGCATATCGAGCAGCCGAGCGCCCCATCCCTTGGTGCCGACCCGAGCGCGCTCGGCTGCGACCTCCTCCTGGGGCGCACCGATCAGGTCTCGCATTACTTGCCAGCGGATCGAAGGGTCAGAGCCAGAATCAAGCAGCCACTGTATTACCGAGCTATCAGACATGTTGGTTTCCCTTTCGACGAGAGCCATCCGCGGGTCGTCTCTTCCTGAATTCGAGGGCGTTGGTTGTCCTCAGCCCTGGGTGTCCTGCATGAGCCCGATGAGGTTGTTATCCGCGTCCCTCACCCATGCAATCAGCCTTCCTCCACCGACATCTGTGACCTCTTGCTGCGTCTGTGCGCCGGCGTCGAGGAGCGCTTGTAGGCTCTTCCGGATGTCGTCAACCCGGCGGTACCCGATAGGGCCTGTCATTCCTTTGTTGTGACCATTGGGGTCCAAGCCTATTTCCTGGTCTCCAACCCGGAAGCCGGCATAGTACGGACTGTCCACGTAAGGCTCAACGCCCAGGAACGCGCTGTAAAGTGCTTTGGCTTGAGCTATGTCCTTGACCGGATAGACAATTAGGCTGATACCTTGATTCATGACCGGCTCCTTTCACTCACTTCACTCACTGATTACTTGGATAGCGTGCCGTCTCGTTCTTCCTGGTTCTGCCGTACTCGTTCCTTCATTTGCCTGATGTTGCCCAGGTGATACGCAGCATGTGCAGCCAGGGCTAAACCGCCAGTGAGGTATTGGGGGTCGATCTCCGTCTGGTTGCGCAGCCCAGCGCATAGAAGTTCGAACTCCTTCCGCAGCTCGCCGCGCAGGCGATCCCACTCAGCGGCGTTTGCCTCTTTGAGGTCCCAACTCTCGCTCCACTTTCCGAATTCCCCGCCGTTCATCGCCCGGTTCATGTTCGCCAGGCTCCAGTGCAGATGCTCGCTATGAGAGGCGATCGTGGTGCCCGGGTTGCCTGTGCCGTCCACCGACTTTGATGCTTCCTCTATCATTACATCGTGCAAGATCCCCAGAATACCGGAGTCGGGATCGTTGTCGATGAACCAGGTGGCCGTATGGTGTAAAGCGCAGAATTATCTTGCGTGAAACAGGCAGCGCTATCTTGCGTAACACCTTGCACAAATGAGGAGTTGGCTGCTATCGCCAGGTCAAATGCCATCTCATACTATTCTGCTCGGACCGCATGCCATTTCTTCTCTATCGACTCATTTGGTGCCGATACCTATCACGAGGCTCTCCCGTGCCGCTTCCACCACTTCTGCTGTCACCACCTGCATCTCGTTTATCTGTAGTATCCTCTCGATTTGTGTCCACAACCGCTGTAGCAGCCGGAAGTTTCCCCCTGTTATTCGAATGATTGCTGCCTCTGCCTCTGTGTCCGTGAAATCGTCTACCCGCAACGTCCACCCTAATTCTGTCCACTTCTGCGTCAGAATGAAGTGCATCTCTGCTGGGCTCAGTGCCCTAAACCCATGCACAAACCCCACCCGTGAAAACAGTTGTGGATAGCGAGCCAATCTCTTCTCAAGCCCAGGCATACCTATCAGTACCAATCCCATGCCTCCTCGATCATAGATATCCCGCAACTGCTCCAACCCCGCCATTCTCAAGCGGTCAGCTTCGTCGATGATCAGCAGTTCAGACCGATCAGGCGGTGGCCATATCAGCTTCCCTTCTTCCCGCGTGCGTTCCACCCTCCCTCGGTACCGCCCCTCGTCACGCAGTCGCCTCACATCTCTGGCTATCTGCTTTGGGTTATTGGCTGCCGGTGGAGTGTAAAGGATTGGGAAGCCCTCATGAGGACCGTTGCCCTCCGGGGAGCTTTTACTGTAGTAGTTCGCTGATAATGTCTTGCCCACCCCAGGCGACCCATGACACAGCCCGATGTATCGCTGCCGCCTGCATGCGTCACAGAACTCCGCGAATCGGCGGTGTTCCTTGGTAACAATGAAACCAGGTCTGGTAGACAATGTCCCTGCCACTCCTGCCACTCCTGCGGCAGACGTTACATTTACATTCGTGTTGCTCTGTAGATTATTCATCGTATTATTTATTCATTGTAGTAGCGCTTCAAGCGTGGACCGGATGGTTCAGCCAACTCCTTCTCCACCGCCTACTCGCCCACTCAAGTATACACCGTAGAAGGGAGCGACAGGCAGACAATCGTATGCCACACCAGCGAGCGCGTGCTTGGCATACCCGACGGCTACCTCTCAGCGGGCGCGGACGCCTCCTTCACAAGCCACGACGGCCTGCGTATATCGGCACGCCTCTACTTGCCGGCAACAGAGCTTGAGTTTGAGGCGCCGCGCCCGCTGGTCTACTACGTTCATGGAGGTCCTCAGGGCCAGGAGCGGCCCGACTTCGCCTGGTTCTCGATGCCCCTAATCCAGTATCTGACCCTCAACGGTTTCGCTGTGTTCGTGCCAAACGTGCTCGGCAGCACGGACTACGTCCGCGACTACGCCAGCCGCGTCGAGCGCGATTGGGGTGGTCAGGACCGGCTCGATCACGTGTACGCTATGGGAGTGCTTGCAAGGGACAGCCGCATTGACACAGGCAGGGCAGCAGTGATTGGACGCTCTTACGGAGGCTACATGACCCTCACCCTGGCCTCGTGTCACCCGCAGCTATGGTCGGCAGCCGTAGACATGTTCGGCCCCTATAACCTGGTGACCGCTTCCGAGCGCATACCTGTCGCCTGGAAAGCCTTATGGCACAACAGCGTGGGCGACTCTGACAAGGACCGAGATTTTCTGGTTGAGCGTTCTCCAGCTACATACCTGCATAAGATCGCGTGCCCAATGCTCGTGCTGCAAGGCGGCAATGACCCACGAGTTATAGAGCAGGAGTCGCGTGAAGTGGTGGAACACCTGCGAAGAGCCGGCAAAGAGGTAGAGTACAAGGTTTTCGAGAACGAAGGCCATGATGTGCTCAAGTACGAAAACAAAGTAACCTGCTACAACTTGATTACAGAGTTCTTCAAGAAGCACCTACGACCATAGACCAGAAGGCAGTCTGGGCCCCTGAGTGTAATCCGAACGACAATGTACGGCAAGGAAAGCCTGCTAAAGACGCCTTCAACCTGCGCGACCTCCTGATTTGCTGACTTACATATTACCCAATGCAATCTGCTCCTCGATGTCGTTGGAGTCGCACTGCGAACGCTACTCCCCCGCTTCACTGGCTCTGCCAGCGTAAACTGATACCGCCCCAGCATGTTGACGTGCGCGTGCCTCAGTGGCGAGAAGCGGGCAACATCCTCTGGTTTCACCTCAGGCCCCCTCTGACCGCAATTGGTTCAAAGCCGGGCGCATGTAGCGCGTTCCAAAAAACGACCATATTGAGGACGATCCCCCGCGCACCCAGTTGGTCCTCTTGTCCCTCTCTGTACTCCTGCCTTAGCTCTCCTCAGTGCGGTGATTTTACCACATGGGGGAAGAACTGTGCAGATACTGGATATTATCTACTGTCATTATCTGCAGAGAACTTGATAGCGGTGTATCGCCCCGGTTGTGCGCTGTAGATGAGCGTAAATGAGCGTAAATGGTATAGTGTAAGCATGCTGAGAATCTATCTGTTAGGCCGCCCGTACTTCCTGCTTGACGAAACGCCTGTCGAGTTTGCCGCCTTACCGAAGATCTGGCCGCTCTGGGCTTATCTGCTTATGCATAGCTCACTCCCCGTCAAGCGCGAGACCGTCGCTTTTACGCTCTGGCCCGATAGCCCGGAAGTATTGGCGCGAGCCAACCTGCGACGGCATCTACACGACCTGAAGCGTATCCTCCCGGCTGAACAGTCCTCGTCGTCCCCAACGGCCTCGTCCGGGGGTGATTGGTTGCTGGTCACTCCACGTACCATACAATGGAACCCCGAATGTGCATACTGGCTCGATCTGGAAGAGTTCGAGCGACTGAGCCAGTCGCCCGACACACTTGCTGAAGCAGCAACACTCTACCGTGGTGATTTCCTCAAAAACTCCTACGATGATTGGCTCTTCTACGAGCGGGAGCGCTTGCGTGACCTCTACCTGGCCGATCTGAACCAGCTCACCATGCGAAGCCGTGCCGAGCGCGACTACGCACTGGCTGCTACCTATGCACACCGAATGCTCGAATTGGACCCTTTTCGCGAGGACGCTCTGCGCCAGGCGGTGGCCATGCGCTACGAAGCGGGCGATCGCAGTGGAGCGTTACAGGAATATGAGCGCTTTGCACACCACCTGCGCGAAGAACTGGCGGTAGAGCCAATGCCTGAAACGGTCGCCTTGCGGGAAGCGATTATCCGGCAAGCTCTCTTGCCTGCCGGTGCAACACGAGAGGCGACTAATCTCACCGCGAGTCTCGTCACAGGAAACATCGGGAAGGGACCCAGGGAGCACGCCCTTTTGCCTTTCGTGGGTCGCGAAGCTGAGTTAGAGCAATTACGTGGCTGGTGGAGTCGCTCGGCACGTGGCAAAGGCGGGCTTGTCATGCTCGGTGGCGAGGCCGGTATAGGTAAGACGCGCCTGGCGGCCCAACTGGGTACGCAGGCGGAGAGGGAAGGCGCACGGGTGCTGCGCGGCAATACTACTTTCGCCGAGCCTCTGCCCTACCAGGCCCTGATTGAAGCCCTCCGCTCCGAGTTGCCCCTGCTTGCTGCTCTGGAGATCGAGCCTTTATGGCTGGCCTCAGTGGCCACTCTAATTCCTGAACTACGCACCCGGCGTGGAGAAGGCTCCGGTTGCCTGCCCTCGCTCTTGCCTCTCGACCCGGAGCGAGAGCGCATCCGCCTGTTTGAGGGCCTGGCACGCTGCCTGGAAGGTCTGGCAAGACCACGCCCACTGCTGATCATTCTTGAGGACCTGCATTGGGCCGGCGCTGCAACCGCAAATCTGATCGAGTTCCTGGCCCGCCGTGCGTCACAGCATGCTGTGCTCATCGTCGCCACCTACCGGGAAGAGGAGACCCCACGTGCCCACCCTTTGCGAGATTTGCGCAGGCGCTTGCAAAGAGAGGACCAATTGCGGCATCTGGCTCTTGGGCCGTTGCATTTAGGAGCGCTGGAGAGCATGTTGGCCCAGATGCCTGCTTTAAGCACATCGGTTGGACCTACTGATGTGGGTGTGTCTACAATCGCTCGCAAACTCTATATGGAAAGCGAAGGCCAGCCCTTCTTTGTCAGCGAGTTGATCCGCGAGTTGCTGGAAGTGACCCCGGCTCAGGAACAGACCGGGCAAGACGAGGCGAGCCAGGCGCCTTCACGCGCATACCCGCCGGAAAGCCTCGCTGCTCCACGCGGTGTACGCACTCTGATCGCAGCCAGAGTGGCACGCCTCTCGCCGGAGGCGAGGTCGATAGCCGAGGTTGCTTCGGTGGTGGGTGCTGCCTTCACGGTCGAGTTGGTGCGAGAAGTAAGCGGGCTGGACGAATTCCGCGTGCTCCATAGCCTGGATGAGATGCTCGACCGCGGACTGGTGAGCGAAGTGGCAGGCCGCAGCCAGGCCGATTACGCGTTTACTCATCACCTGATCCAGGCTTCTATCTACGCAGATATGCTGCATGGCTTGGCTTCTCGCCGCCACAGGCGACTGGCGCAGGCTATGGAAGAGATTTATCCTCAACGCCGAGGCGAGCTGGCGGGCGAACTGGCCTTGCACTTCGATCTGGGCAACGAACCGGAACGGGCGGCGCAGTACTACCTTGAGGCCGCCCGAGTTGTGCTTGGTCTATTCGCGGATGACGAGGCTTTAGGCTTCGTATCGCGCGGCCTGGAGCTCTCGCACGACCCTTCACTGCGCTTTGATCTACTCGCCCTGCGCGAAACCGTTGATAGTCGCCATGGCGAACGGCAGGCACAGCAGGATGACCTGACACAGTTGGAAGCACTTGCCGTTCTGCTTGCCGATGAGGATCACATTTGCGAGGTGCTATTGCGCCGGGCCTTGTTCCAGAGCAAGCTTGGAGAGCGTCAGTCTGAAGCGGAATTAATCCTGGCGCTCAAAGAGCGCGCGGCTGCCTCCGGCAACGTTCGCTGGCAAGCCGCAGCCTTGAAAGCAGAGGCAGATCACCAGGTATTGCTCAGCCACTACGATCTTGCCATGTCAACCTTAGAACAATCTCTGGCACTCAGGCTTGCTCTCGACGATACAGGTGGCCAGGTGGAGTGTTACACGCTCTTATCCGAAATTGCCGCATACAATGGGCATTTTGAGGAAGCTCAGGCCCTGCTCAAGCAGGCTACTTCGGTGGCAGGTTCTCAGGCTAATCGGTCGCTCCTAGTTCGGACGTTACGGGCTGCATCAATTGCGGCAATCGTGCAGGTAGAAATTGATACCGCATACAATTTAGGGATGCAGATGCTAGATCTGTGTAGCAGCATTGGAGACCGCGAGGGCGAAGCCGATGCTCACACTCGGGTGGCGACTGCCGCCTCGCGTCTCTTCCATGTGGAAGAAGCGAGTAGGCATTACGAGCAAGCCGAAGCCCTTTACGCTATGCTCGGGAACCGGCGGGGGCAGGCGGCGGTGCTGGTGAACGCCGGAATGCTTGCCGCCAACCTGGGCCATTACGCGGAAGCAATCGAGGCTTCAATGCGCGCTGAAGCATTATTCAAAGGACTGGATGATATCAGGGGCCAGACGGTAAGTCTCGTCAACATTGCCGTACATTCCTTGCGAAAGGGCGACTATCGGGCCGCCAGATCGTCGGGGATACGCGCATTGAAGTCGGCGCGCATAATGAAAAATCCTGTATTTGAGGCATATGCTCTGGCAAACCTTGGAGCCGCTGAACTGGAGCTGGGACAATCGAGGCAGGCTATCACTCATATGGAAGAGGGTTTAGCTATACGTCGAGAAGTAGGGCAAGCAGCGGTCGAACTAGCCACCGATTTGTGCGACCTGACCATTGCATACCTGCGAGCGGGCAACCTGGCATCAGCGCAAGAAACCGCCGACGAAATGTTGAACCTGCTCGCAGCAGACGCGGAGCACATGACCTATCCCCAGTATATCCTGTGGGCAGCCGCGCAGACCTACCGCTCCCTGGGGCAAGTCGAGCGTGGTAACGAGTTGCTCGTCCGCGCCTATATGGTAATGCAGGAGAAAAAGGACTCTATCCCCGACCCCGATTCGCGCAATACCTTCGCGCAACTCCCCTACAACCGAGACCTTCAGGCGGCTTATGAGCGCGGCGAGTGGCCCTGATGCTCTCGGACGCTTTTCGGACGCTCGCCATCCTACAATGATCTCAGAAGTGAGGATCATTGTATCGCGGCTGTGCACACTCTGCCGAACCAACTCCGGCCACGCCTGGCCCTCGCTTCATCGAGCGTGAAACCTATTAGCGACAAGCAGAGCAAGGGAGGCACAACGATGAGAAAGAGGTTGAGTGTATGGTCTATGGCAATAGGTGCTGTGGCGTTGTTGATGATGATTACCTTCCAGCGAGGGCCGTCAACGGCGAGCGCACAGGCTGGTGACCACTTCTTTACCGAGACCGGACACAAGGTACCGGGGATTTTCTATGCTTACTGGCTGAGTCATGGTGGCCTCGCGCAGCAAGGCTATCCGATTACAGACGCCACTATGGAGAAGAACTCGATAGATGGCAAGCAGTACCTGACTCAGTATTTCGAGCGCGCTCGCTTCGAGCAACACCCGGAATACAAAGGCACTGCAAACGAAGTGCTGCTGGGGCTGCTTGGCGTGGAGGCTATCAAGGCTCGCTCGGGAGCAGGAGCTGGTGGCGCCAGTTCAAAGGACGCTCCCGGTACCAGTGACTTCAAGCTGGTTCCTCGTCCTGCAAACTCGTATATCGTTGAATGGTGCATTACAGGTATATGTGGGGACGCTGTAGGAGCTTTCGCCGGCGATGTCCCAGGGCTTGGTGATGATCGGCTCCAGGATGTCTTATATCACAAAGCCGACGAGAGTGCTTTCGACGTGGACGCGACGTTGCAGTTCTACATAACCACGCTAACCAAGGCGGGTTGGAGCCTCGGCAACGGCTTTGCAAGCGGACCCGAAAAGGGCCAGGTCTTTCTACCCCCCAGCAGCTTACAGGCTAAGATTACCAAGTTGGGGATCGCCTTCACAAAGGGCGCTGACGGTACCGTGACCAGATGCGTCATCGGTGTGCTTCGTGCTGAAGGTAACGAGAACGGTAGTCCACCGGACCTCAGCATGTTTCAGGGCCATTGATCCGCTGGACGCTTTTCGGATGTAGACTTGCAAACAATG
>JBBSIK010000044.1:0-11254 GCA_038232115.1 Chloroflexia bacterium | reverse complement strand
GAGGTCGTCTCACTTGTCGGCGTAGGATGATAAGCTGCTGTCGCAGCTGGGCATTTTCCGTGGCAAGTTGGAACTTGCTGCTTGATAAGTCACTTATGGTGCCAAACACGAGGGAGTTACTAACTGGCTTCGTGAACTGAATTACACGTTGGCGGACAGCCTGCACACGGGTGAGTACCGAACGGCGTACCAATCTCTCTGTGCCAATAAGGAAATCGGGTGGCGTAAGCTTTAGCTTTAGCTTGAGGAACCTAAAGGATATCAAGAGCTTCTCCCATACAAAGATGCTGAACTAAGAACCGTGCGTTGATTCTAATTGTTCAGGCTCTTGTGCATCAATGAGAAGCGTCGAGTTGAGTAATATTCATGAGGCTGATTGGCTGGATAGATGCCGATCCCAGGCACGGATGACGCAAGTAGCCAGGACAGCAGTCGTGTGGCGCAAATCGCGCGCGGTGGCCGCAGGTCTGCTGATAAGCCCATTTCTGCTCTTGTGTGTGTTTTGGTCCTCGGTTGGTTTTCCCTTATAAGGCGCACCTGGCTGTACAACAAGAAGTAGAAGGTAGCAACTTCGGGCTTTAGGATGTGCCCGCAATGAGAGTGTTCAGACGATCAGCAGCCTGTCGCTGCATATCCATCATTACGTGGCTGTAGCGGTTCAATGTCATGCTCACATCAGCGTGCCCTGGCCTCTCTTGCGCAATCTTGGGGCGTTCTCCGTTTGCGGGCATCAGTAGCATTTGGCATAGCTCCCCGCTTTGATTAATAAGAGGATGATCATGATAGAAGGGAACGATATAGGCAACCAGGCTGAGGGTTCGACGACACACCAGACTGAGGGTGCCTCGAGAAGAGAGCAATCTCTGCGCTTCGGGCATGCATGTGCGACACGTCCTTCCGAATGGCCGCATAACGCCCATCTGGTGCTTGCTATGCGCCGGCCAAGATGGCGGACTCGGCCCGTGCTTGACGCCGGTGGCCGGAGCGTGCCTGCTGCTGGCCCTTCGGACGCCCTGCTGAATGCGTATCTAGGTAAGGCTCCCCGTGGTGCCCGCGGCGATCACGTTGGATCGCCGGATATGCCGCCTCTAACCTGGGAGGAGTTCTCGGTACGCTATCGTATGGAGATGCGCACGCCCTCGGGCGTGCGCGTATTAGACGAGATTGTGGATATTGCCCAGCAAGACCCCACGCGCCCGCTGGTAGTGCTTTGTTGGGAGCGGCTCGATGGGCCTAGCGCCCATGCCCACTGCCACAGGACCGTGCTTGTAGAGCTACTCGAAGAGCGGGCACACGAGCGGGGCCTTCTGACCTCCGGCTCATCTTCTGAGTGGCAGCCGGGTGATTAATGCGTTGTGCGAAGGGGCCTCACCCGGTAGGTACTCAGAAGATGAGCCGGCAGCTTTCACCTGGCTGACCTGGCCTTTCAACAGACAGGTTGTTATTGAGGCAGTATGTGCGATCTATGTAGCCGCCTCTTCTCTCCCACCCTTTCTTGGCCTACTTTATCACAACGCTTCCGACCTTAGCTACTGGTCCGCGTTTACGAACACACTATACTAACACGCTGCTCTACCTGTTCGATGTCTCGTCATGGTCCTTGCTGTAAAGCGGGTTGGAGCTTTGTGCGCCATGCTCGCCCATGTGAGGCCCAGCATCGGTGTGGGCCTTGTCTGGATCATGGCCCTCGGCTAAACGCTTGAATCGCTCCAGGTCTTCCTCGACGCTACGGGAGGTCGTCCGGGTAATCGTATCGCCCAACGCCTCGAACCACGTAGGGTCATACGCGATGACCACGTGCATCTCGGTCACATTGCCGCGCTCGGACATGGTGACGGCCCCGGCGTTATCAGCGCCTGTGGTGGAACGCCATGTAACGGTGCGGTTGGGCACCAAACCCTCTATCTCCGCGTCCCACTCTTTCGTGATTGGACCTAGCTGGGCTTTCCAGTGCAACTGCTTGTCGCCGGTCTTCTTCACCGACTCGACATGCTTCATAAATGAGGGGAAGTTCTCCCAATCGGTCCACATCGAATACACCTTTTCAATCGACGCGTTGACCGTTATATCTTTCTCAACTCGCATTGTGACCTCCTGAAACTATTAAATGGTCTAAGCTGGATTGCAAGCAAGATGTATGCCTTTTTGGGTGATGGGTTGTAGTAGGAAATGGAAATGCGAAGACGCAAAGAACGCAATAAGTCTGTACTGCGCGAAGCCGAAGGGATGCGCAAAGATTTAGGAGGCGGTTCTTGATTAGTGCCTCTAAGTCGTAATTCAGAGCCTTATTTCGTCCTCTAGTACCCATCACCTATTAACACAGCTTTTTCTGTCTAAATTGACGTGAGGCAGCATTCGGTGATATAATCACAAAGTGGCGGTACTGCGCTCATTATTCGGTCAAGTTTGGAAGAAGGAGGGAATCAGGTATGCTGGACCCCAAAAGGGCGGGCACTTCGCCGCGCGCTGAGGTATTACGTATCATCCAGCGCAGAGGCTCGGCTTCCATCAAGGAGCTAGAGGCCTCTATCGGCGTGACCACCACGGCTGTGCGCGAGCAGGTGGGCCATCTGCTCAACGAGGGCTTTATCCAGGCCACCCGCGTGCGCGGCGAAGTGGGGCGACCTTATTACGTCTATTCGCTCACTTCCAAGGCGCAGGAGCTATTTCCCAAGGACTATGCGATGCTGGCGGGTCTTCTCATGGAGGAAACGCTGGCTATGAGCGGGCCGGAAGGATTGCGGATGCTACTCAACCGCGTTAGCCGTCGCATGGGCGAGAAGCTACAAAGTAGCACACAAGCGAAGGAACTCAACCACAAGCTGCTCGGCCTGGTGGCGGCGTTGGGCGAGACAGGCATGGAGAGTTCGATGCAGCCGGTAGCCGAGGGCGAACTGCCGGAGGGTGGGTTCGTGCTCAAGTCGCACTCCTGCCCCTATTTTGAAGTCGCCCGCAACCACCGCGAAATATGCGAGATGGAAGGCGATATGCTGCAAGACTTGCTTGGCTCCGGTGTCGAGGTCAAACTGGGTGCTCGCATCGTGGAGGGTGCGTGCGCCTGTGATTTCCACATCAGCCCCATACAATTTGAAGCCCAGGAGAAAAATAGCACCGTAACTTCGGAGTAATCAGGAATTCAGGAATCAGGAAAGTGTATTTACTGAGATTAAGAAGAATGGTCAGAGACCAAAGAACTGCTGATTGACAACCAGACTAACACAGGAGGCGTATAGCAAAATGGTGAACGAGACCGAGTCGAATACGATGGTGGCCGACAAGCCTGGGGTGGGCGAAGGCCTAGTTATAAAGGACCTGCACGTGAATGTGGGTGGCGGGGAGATACTCAAGGGTGTCAGCCTGGACGTAAAGCCCGGCGAAGTACACGTTATCATGGGCGAGAACGGCTCCGGCAAGTCCACCCTGGTGAATGCCCTCATGGGCAACCCCAACTATGAAATCACGTCTGGTACGGCCACTTTGGACGGCGAGAACCTGCTCGATTTGCCAGCCGACGAGCGCGCCAAGGCGGGCCTCTTTCTCGGCTTCCAGTATCCTTCCTCAATCCCCGGCGTGAGCGTTGCCAACTTCATCCGCACCGCCATGGTGTCCAAGCTCAAGCCCCGCGCTCGCAACGAGCAGCAACTGCTCACTGAGTCCGGCAACGTGCGCGTGGACTCTCTCCCGGCTCAAGCAGAGCCTGAAATGGGCATGGGCCTGATAGCGCCTACCTACGTGGGTCGTGGGGGCGTGGCAAAGAGGAACCCGGTTGTTAAAGAGTTTCGCAAGAACCTGCGCGAGAAATTGGCCTTGCTCAGGATGGACGAGAGCTTTGCCACCCGCTACGTGAACGACGGCTTTTCGGGCGGCGAGAAGAAGCGGCTGGAAGTGCTCCAGATGGCTATGCTCAAGCCCAAAATCGCTATGCTGGACGAACCCGACTCGGGCCTCGACATAGATGCCGTGCGCGTAGTGGCTGAAGGTATCAACTCGGTGCGCGGGCCTGAGATGGGCATCCTGCTCGTGACGCATTACCAGCGCATACTCAACTACACCAAACCCGACTTTGTACATATCATGTACAGGGGTCGCATAGTACAGACCGGTGGCCCTGAACTGGCCCTGGAACTTGAGAATAAGGGCTATGAGTGGCTGCGCACCGAGTATCTCGACGACGATGATGCTCCCGCCCCGACGAACCGCATGGGCGACCAGGAGGGTGATGATGACAACACCTAGTGTTATCGAGCCACGCATGGAAGACCTGTCTAACGCGACGGGCCTGACGCGCGAGGCCGTAGTCACCATGAGCGATGCCCGCAACGAGCCTGCGTGGCTGCGGGAGTCGCGGCTGGCGGGCTGGCAGGCATTCGAGACGCTGCCCGTACCCCGCTGGACCAAAGGCATCGCCCAGTGGTGGACCACCGACGTGAGTGGCATCAACCTCGATGAACTCAAGCCGTTCGTGCCAGCCAATCGCAGTAGCGAAGACGCCAGAGGCCAGGCGAACTTGAGCGGTGAGAAGACCAGTGAAGAGGGTAGTCTGCTGGTACAAATCAACTCCGAAGTAGCCCACCTGTACGTATCCGATGCCATGAAAGCCCAGGGCGTGATCTTCTGCTCGCTGGAAGACGCCGTGCGCGACTACCCGGAGATCGTGGAGAAGTACCTGCACAAGCTGGTCGCTCCCAACACCGACAAATTCGCCGCTTTGCACACAGCCCTCTGGAGCGGAGGCGTCTTCCTCTACGTGCCTGAGCGGGTGGAGGTCGAACTACCCGTACACGCCGTTTACCGGCTGGACACGCCGGGCGCGGTGTCGCTGGGCCATACGCTGATTGTGGCCGAGAAAGGCTCCGGCGTGCGTTACATCGAGGAGTTCCACTCGGAAGGCCAGGGCAATCAGGCGCTTCATTCGGGAGTAGTGGAGGTCGCTGTAGGCGTGGACGCCAAAGTCGAGTTCACTTCGATGCAGGAGTGGGCGCGCAACGTCTATTCGTTCGCCACGCGCTACGCCACTGTGGACCAGGGCGGCCTCATGCACTGGGTGATAGGCGAGGTAGGCGCGAAGCTGCTCAAAGCACACGCCGAGACGCAGCTTCTGGGCACCGGCGCTCGCACGCTTACCCGTGGCATCGCCTTTGCCGATAGCAATCAGCACTTCGATAACACATCGAACACCCGCCACGCCGCCCTCGATACGTATGGCGACATCTTGTTCAAGGGTGCCGTGCGCGATGTGGCCCGCCTGGGCTTCGAGGGCATCATCAAGGTGGACCACGGGGCACAGCGCACCGACTCCTACCTGACTATGAACACCCTCTTCCTCAGCGAAGGCTCGAAGGCTAGCTCTATCCCCGGCCTGGAGATCCTGGCCGACGACGTGAAGTGCTCGCACGGCGCGACAGTGGGCACGGTGCAAGAGCAGGAAGTGTTCTATCTCATGTCGCGTGGCATCAACCGCATAGACGCCGAGAAGCTGATCGTGGGGGGCTTCTTCGAGCCGGTAATCGAGGAGATGCCGCTCGAATCGGTGCGCCAGCGTCTGCGCGACATCGTGCAGGAGAAAGTCGGCCTGCCCCGCATCGGCAAGGCCGCCCAGCGTCCCGGCGAAGCAGGATAGGGCAGTAACGAGGACTGAGGACTGAGTGGTGTTTGCCTGCTCGGTCCTCGGTCGGCTTAAAGGGGAGGTACGGCGTTGGATGTAGCGGGGATGAAGAGTGGGAAGTGCCCGGAGTGTGGCTCGACTAGCATCCATCACGATAGTATCGCAAATCGAAAGGCTCCTGTCTGGGCTACGACAAACCGAGTTTGGGTCAATATCAGCGGGTGGACAAAACATACGAAACTTGATACTTATGTATGTGTGACATGCGGCTATGTACGGAGTTTTATTGCCGATTCGCAGCAGTTGGAGCGCATTGCCGAGCATTGGCCGAAGGTTGGCGAGCCGAGTGGCAGGGAAGGCTAGATGCCCAGAAAGATACGCCAGCTTAAGGCAGATTTGCGACGGGCCGGATTTGTGTGGAGGCCCGGCAAAGGGGGTCATACCGTGTGGGAACACCCGCTCCTACCAGCCGAGGAAGTCTCCCTAGCGGGACATGACGGAGACGATGCACAACGTTATCAAGAGCAGAGTGTACGTAGGATCATAGCAAGGTTACATGATGCACAGAGGAGGCAACCATGAGCGACGACAACGGGTACGGGCATTACTCTATGATTTTGGAATGGGATCCCGAAGATCACATATATGTAGTTACTATTCCAGAACTTCCGAGTTGCATGACGCATGGCTCTACTCGTGAAGAAGCTGTGAGACAGGGACAGGATGCTCTTGAAAGTTGGATTGACGCGGCCCGCGAGTGGAACCACCCTGTGCCCTCGCCCAGGCTGTTCGAACTGGATGATCTTGCCGAAGCTGAACAGCAGGAAGGCAGCGAATACCAGCGCCAGGAAATCGGTTGAAGTAGGCGGGAGGCTAGTTTGGACCGCAAGCGCATAGTCGAGCAGGGCTACGACCACATGGCCGAGAGCTACCTGGCATCCAAGCAGCACGACGGTTCCGCGGTAATGGCGACCCTCGAAAAGTTGGCCGCCACATTGCCGAACGGCGCACACGCGCTCGACCTCGGATGTGGCGCAGGTGTGCCCTCTGTGCAGTTTCTGGCGCAGCATTTCGACGTAACGGATGTGGACATATCGGCGCGACAGCTAGAACTGGCCCGGCAGCACTCGCCCACAGCGCATTTCATCAAGGGCGATATGACAGAGGTAAACTTCCCAGCCGCGACGTTCGATGCCGTTGTCGCCTTCTATTCCATCATCCACGTGCCCCGCGAGGAGCAACAGGCGTTGATAGACAGGATATTTGGTTGGCTCAAGCCGGGCGGCAGATTTCTCGCCACGTGGCCTTTCAGCGAGTGGGAGGGCGTCGAAAGCGACTGGGAAGGCTGGGGCAGCACGATGTGGTGGAGCCATTACGGTTGGACTGAATACGAGGCGATGCTGAAAGGCGCGGGCTTCGCGGTGGAGTCGGTTGAGGAGCAGCACGAGCCTGAGCACTGGCTGTGGGTGATGGCTAAGAAAGCCTAATAATGCACCTCGGTTTGTACCAATACATGCAATAGAGGGGGAAGCTGTGGCGATGAGCGAAAACACTCTTCGGGCAATTCTTGAAGCTGGTGAGGAATATCAACAAAGGCTACTTAACAAATACAGCAAGGATGCGCTTCTAAATGGCAGTTGGAAGGCATTAGAGTTTTTCTTTGGTAGAGCCTTTTATCAAGGCCGCCGGGACTCTCTTTCTCAAAAGGTGAATGATATTGCATTGGACGTTCTAGAGCAGGAGTACCGGAGGCTTGGAGGCGTCTTTAATGATGCTGATCTAGTAGTCATGCAAACTGCCTTACAAGGTAAGATCGGCAAAGGCATGGTCGGAAAGGCTGGAGATATAAAGATGGTAATTAGCACACTCCGCTACATCCGCGATCTGCCCAAACAGAACATTGTAGACTACTCTGTACAGCGAATTACCGCCAACCAGATTAGAGCACACTATTACGAACTACAAAGGTCGCAATCAGCCGGAGGTATTTACCAGGTCGGCTCAAAGATTGCATCCTTCTATCTGCGAGATTTAGTATGTGTATTCGATCTAGCTGGCCATGTTACCCCAGACGATGAAGACTGCGTACAACCAGTTGATGTCTGGGTTCGGACAGTTGCAATTAAGACGGGTCTTGTGACTAGCGGTGAGACAGACGAACGAACCAGAGAAGCAATAATAAACTATTGTAAGCAAAGCGGATGTTCATCACTGCAATTCAACCAGGGGGCCTGGTATTTAGGTTCGCATGCCTTCGACTCTCTGCTAGAACACCTAGAAACGTGCAATTGCTACGAGACCAGTGGCACTTCCAGTACTGCTTGAAACCCAATTTGCACACTGCCCTATTTTATTAGTTGACAATCTTAGAGGGTGTAAGCATCAACCCCTCCAACCGGAACGTGGAGGTCAAGACATGAGCATAAACATTGTACAGCAAGCAAACGAGCGCGATGGCAAAGTGCCCACTAGCGAAATCGCGGCTTCTGATCCTCCCATAGTGGCTGCACCTCCTTCGCCTGGGCAAGTACCAGCGCAGAACAGCCGCCCCTCAGCCGTGAATTGGAGCAAGGTGCGAGACGACTTTCCTATCCTGCGACGCACGGTGCATGGCAAGCCGCTCGTCTTTCTCGATAGCACGGCCACCTCACAGAAGCCCCAGATGGTGCTCGATACTATGGATGATTATTATCGCACCACCAACGCCAATATCCACCGTGGCGTGTACGAGTTGAGCGAGGTAGCCACTGACCGCTACGAGAAGGCGCGCGCTCGCATCGCCCGCTTCATCAACGCCGCGAGCAGCCGTGAGATAATCTACACGCGCAACGCCACCGAGTCGCTTAATCTGATAGCCCGCACCTGGGCGCACGCCAACCTGCACGAAGGCGATACCGTGCTACTCAGCAAGATGGAACACCATTCCAACATCGTGCCGTGGCAGATGCTGGCAGCCGAACGTGGTATCAGGCTGCGCTACATAGATGTGGATGCGAATGGTATGCTGGCGCTCGACGACCTCAGCAGGCAGCTAGAGGGTGTTAAGCTGGTCAGCATCACGCACATGAGCAACGTACTGGGCACCATCAACCCGGTTGAGGAGATCATATCCAGGGCGCATGCGGCGGGCGCGCTCGTCATGCTGGACGCGGCTCAAAGCGTGCCCCACCTGCCTGTCGACGTGCAGGCGCTCGATGTGGACTTCCTGGCCTTCTCCGGGCACAAGATGTGCGGGCCGACGGGTATAGGCGTGCTATACGGCAGGCGGCGCTTGCTGGAGGAGATGCCTCCGTTCCTGGGTGGCGGCGACATGATAAGTACCGTCACGCTGGAGGGCTTCACCCCCAACGAGCTACCGTGGAAGTTCGAGGCAGGCACTCCCGCCATCGCCGAAGCTATCGGGCTGGGCGCGGCGGTGGACTACCTCTCCGGCATCGGCATGGAGAACGTTCACCTTCATGAGCAGGAATTGACCGCCTACGCCCTCGACCGCATCTGCCCCATGCCCGATATTCGCGTGTACGGCCCTCGTGCCGAGTACAAAGGCGGCGTCGTATCGTTCGAGATCGAGGGCGTACACCCGCACGACATAGCAACCATCCTCGATAGCGACGGCATCTGCATACGGGCAGGCCACCACTGCTGCCAGCCCCTCATGCACCAGCTCGACGTGCCCGCTCTGGCTCGCGCCTCCTTCTATCTCTACACCACGCGGGAGGACATAGACGCGCTGATGGAGGGGATCAGGCATGTGCAGGCGATATTCGGATAAAGCAAGCAATATCCGAGAATTGGATAAAGAGAATGGACTCCATCTATAAAGAAGAGATAATAGACCACTACAAGAATCCGCGCAACTACGGCCACCTCGATAGCCCCGACATCCACGTTGAGGCCAACAACCCACTGTGCGGCGACAAGCTCTCGATGGACCTGCTTGTGCGGGATGGCGTCGTGCAGGATGTGCGCTTCAGCGGTAAGGGGTGCGCCATCAGCCAGGCGTCGGCTTCAATGCTGACGGAGGAGATGGTAGGCGCCCGCCTGGAAGACCTTGCCCGCACCACTCGGCAGGATATACTCGACAACCTGGGCATCGAGGTCAGCTATGCGCGGATGAAGTGCGCCATGCTGTCGCTGGGGATGCTGCGTCTGGCATTGGCCGAGGTGGGCATCTCACCTGTCGTGAGTGACGAGAGCTGAGTATTTGAGCGATCATAGGCGAAGTAACCGGAGAAGCAACCCTGCTTTGGCGGCTGGGCTGGTCTGCATTTTCTGCATTGGAGCGGCCTTCTTTCAGCTATACCTCGGCCTGCAAGCGGGGGGCTTGGCTCCTGAGGCAGTCTTGTTTGGCGTACTGGCGCTCATCTTTGCCGGCTTGTGGTGGGTTACCCGTCGACGTGCTGCCAGGTAATATGGCGTAAGAACATAGTAAAAGACGGAAACGCAAAGGCGCATATGGGTGCTGGACGAGAAAGGCTGAATAGCTAGAGAAGAACTTCTTTCTAATCTTTGCGCGTTCTTTGCGTCCCCGTCCTACTTAGCCGGAGCAGCAACCGCCAGACCGTCATAGGACTGCGAGCCCCAGATAGTGAGGAACTTGTCCCAGGGCACATCGTACTCATACTTGCGGTTCCCATTCGTGCTGGTGGGACCAAGTACGTCGCGTATCACTACCGCATCCTTGTTGTAGCCTATCACCACCGCCGCGTGATCGTTGCCCAACACGGTCCTGTATACGCTGCCATCGTCGGCCTTGAAGGTTGTGCCATCGGGCTTGATCCAGACCGAGGCGCGTCCCGGCTTGAAATCGGCGGTCACCTTGACCCACACGAGTTCGCCACGTCGCAGGGCAGCCTCTACTCCAGCACGGTCGTGTACGGGCGAGGCGAGCAGGCCATAGTGCTCGAACGTCTTGCGCATCGCCTGCCCGCTGGAGCGCGCAAGGAAGTTCTGCCTATAATCACCCGAATACATCTTGCCTATGTCACCGCCGTATATCTGTACTAGGTCCTTCCCCTCTTTATAATATGGCTCAACACTATTATCTTGCCCCACCTGCGCTAGCTGGTCGTCCAGTGTAACGTCAATACCGTACGTTTTGAACACCACCCATGCCGCATCGAACTCGCACGTATAATGGTAATACTGCTTCTTCTTGGTGGCCGCCGGTATGTAGGCGTCGTAGGTGTGCCCATTCACAACAATCTGCTTTTGTGCAGATGGCCGTGTGGGTGATGGCCCGGAGCGAGACCGCACGGGTGTTGTAGTGATAGTGGCCGTCCGCACAGCCGGTGAGATAGTGCGTATACTGGTAGCGGTTGCGCGAAGTTGGCGCGTGATGGGTGTGGCAGATAGTAGGGGCGTAGCTGTGGGCGACAGAGTGCTGAGGGGCTTTAGAATAGCTGTTTTTGTGGGTAGGACCATCTGCGGAGAAGCTTGTGCGCTCGCACCCACAGGTGTCAAAAAGGGGTTGCCCACTCTATCGTAGACAACCAGAGAAACCACTACACCAATGCACAAAGCAAAGGCCAGAAGAACTCGCTTCACCCGCTACTTCCTATTCCGTCTGAAATACTATACGCCATACTCCTGTATACTAACCGATTTCAGCAACACATTTCCACTGTGGAGCCTGCCAGCCCCAGGACT
>JBBSIK010000043.1:0-11262 GCA_038232115.1 Chloroflexia bacterium | reverse complement strand
CTGGCGAGCATCGGGCCGTTGCCTGGCTGTGGCGAACACGTTACTCGCTGGCGACCCGCTTCGGCCTTACGGTGCTGTTAGCGGTGCTTCTAAGCCCGCACCTCTATATACACGACGCTTCTTTGCTCATGGTGGCCGTGTGGTGCGCGCAGACTGCTTATGCCGAGCAAAATAAGCCCCTCGACACCCGGTGGCTCCTCTTGCCGTTCACGGCCATGTTCCTGGGCATTTATGCGCTGATATTCGCAAGAGCGTCTTACGCGGGCCTAACCATCGCGGTGTGGCTCTTCGGTATTGTGCTGGTCATGCGCCTGCTGAGGGCTGCCTGGAGCGAGAAGCCCCGGGCAGGGGAGGATATGGCTGGTGATTATCCACATGTTCGATTGCTCCGGCGGTTGAAACCGCCGGATAGTCCCCTCCAAAGTTAGCCGGCAAGGGGCTAACCGCTGCGCCTGTAGCCGCCGTTGCCGTTCCCACGCGCGCCATTTTGCGTTCGCCCACCGCCACCGGCCCCCGGCCGCCCTCCGCTATCGCTCGTACCCCTGCCTCCTTGCACAAAACGCGGGTCCATCTTACGCATGCGGTAGTCGCCGCCTCCCATGAAGACGTGGCGGCACAGGTCGGGGTCGCACAGGCGAGAGCGGATGCGCGGGTCTAGGCTGTCGAGGTCGGAGTTGGAGGTGACGACGGTGGGCAGGCGGTTGTTGTAGCGGTGGTTGAATATCTGGTACAGCTTCTCCACCGCCCACGGGGTAGACTGCTCCGAGCCGAGGTCGTCTATCACGAGCAGATAGACCGAGCGGATCTGCTCGAACCTGTCATCGTATGAGACGGTGCTGTTGGGGGCGTAGGCTGCGCGCAGGTGGTGCAGCAGATCGGGGGCTACGGCGAAATAGACCTGCATGCGGTGGTCCTGCACGACGTGGTTGGCGATGGCGGCTGCCAGGTGGCTCTTGCCCGTGCCGAAGCCGCCCAACAGCACCAGCCAGCCTTCCGGGTGGGTGGCATACTCGGCGGCGGCATCGTAGCCCTCGGCGGAGCCTGCCACCTCCGGGTCGAAGTTGGCGAACACCTTGCTGGAGAACGCTTCCAGGTTGCTCAGGTGATACAGGTCGTCCAGGTTGCGCTGCTCGGTGGCGTTGGTGCGGCACACGCACGGGTAGAGCTTGCCGAAGCGCGGGTCGCCCACCTTCACGTCCATCCGCAGCCAGCCGACGCCGCCGCAGTAGGGGCAGGCATCGGAGGGGCTAGGGGCTGGGGGCTGGGGGCTAGTATTGATTTCCACCCCCTGATCCCCAGCCACTGATTCCCTCCGTTCCAGCCCCTGATCCCTAGCCCCTGATCCTCCGTCTTCAGTCCGGTCTGAAGAGGAAGGCGTATTTGCCCTTCGTGTATTTATCGGGATCGAGAGCTCGTTCAGCAGGTCCCCTATCTTGTCCACTATTCTTCCCCTCCACAGCCCAGCGTTCAAGGATGCGCTCTATGTAGCGCCAACTTCGTTTGTTGTTGCTGACGGCCTCTTCAAATGCCGCCTCTATCCACTCTATCGGGTAGCGGCCCTCGGCGTCTTGCAGCTTTTCGGCAAGTAGCGGCGTGAGTAGGCCGATGTTCTGCTCGTACAGCGCGAATATGTTAGGACGCTCAGGCACCACATGTAATTTTGAGTTTTGACCCGTCACTCCGTTCGAGGGCATAGTATTGAGTTTTGAGTTGCCGTTGCCGTTCAAAGCTCCTCTATGTGCCAGAGGGGTAGCGGTTACGTCTATCTCGCCTTTGCCGAGGGCATCGAGCCAGTTGCGGTTGTCGCGGGTGTTGAGCATGAACCAGGCTTCGGCGCGGCCCTCGCTGATGTCGTTCGGCTCCTCGCGTACCCACATCTGCAAGAGAGTGCCCCTTGCCACTGCAAGCTCCAAGCCCTCGCGCAGAGCCTCCCCCCACGGCCTCGGGCCCTTTACGGGCGACAACCCAGCACGCAATCCCTCGTCACTCTCCATCTCGTCCATGCCCACCATCCTGGGCACGGCCTGACCACTGGGCGCGCCCTTCCGAGCCAGCCGCCAGAAAAGGTACAGAGTGACCTTCATCTCCAGCATGGAGGTAATGGCAGGCAGCACGTCCTCGAAGAAGCCTTCCGGCACGCGGACGGTCTTCGCTCTGTCGCCTGAGAATCCGATGAAAGGCTTCACCTCTTGAGTTTTGAGTTTTGAGTTTTGAGTTTTGAGTTAGTCATGTTGCTCACCTTGTGCTTATAATGCCGCCCGGCGAAGATGGTTACCGAACCAGTGAATCTCGCTGCTTACATTGGCTCTGTATGATAAACCTCCAAATCCGTGAATTTGGTGGTCTGGTGCCAGAAGCGAAGGGGGATGACGGCGAGGGGGCCATTGCGGTGCTTGGCGATGTGTATCTCGGCGATGCCCCTCTTTTCGCTCTCGTCATTGTACATTTCCTCGCGGTGGATGAACATCACCATATCCGCATCCTGCTCTATGGAGTTGTGCAGTATGATGTCCGCGGCCACAAAGTTGTGCAGTTCGTCCACCGTCAGGTCGTACACCTCAGCCTCGCCGTCCGGCTCAATACTGGCGATCCTATCCCAGTAGACATCACTACGTGCCAACTGTGATAAATAATCCGATTCGAGAGCCACGGCGATTCGTTCGGTTCTTTCCCGGCTCAAATTTTGCCCGAAAATGCTCGACGACGAATATCCCAGTGTAGCCATCAGGTTAGTCCTGCTTACACCTTTCTGTTCTAACGAAGGCACTACAATAACATTCCAGATATCGCGTGGGACTATGTCCCTCTTTGATACTGCGGCACGCGAAATCAAGAAATCTAGGATAGCTAACCGCTGTTTGATTTTGACGACACCCATAGCGCCAACATTGTTCAAGAATCGCTCTATGTCACGTCCGCCGTCCACGCGGACATGATACTGGTCAAGTCCCTTCCCAACTTGAGGTATCTGGTAGATGGTGGCGTTAATGCCCACTCTTAAGAGGAGCGATTGCACGTTGTAAGCCAGCTGTGAGCTACTCGTTGCATAATAGATCATGGGCTGCGGCTGTTTACCACCCCTCATTTTACCACCCCTCATATTGATGCAGCCATCTGTAGCCCACAGGTGCTTCAAAAAGACGGCGACCCCCTGCTCCGGCTGGGCGAACACACACTGCGGCACCTTTTTCTCGTATGAGCGTAGGTTGAACACGTCCATCCCATCCAGCCACTGGGCAATAGGGTTGCGCTTGCCATGCGTGAGGCGGAACCCCGCAGCCAAATATACCTGATACCAGTCAAGCTCACGCTGCACGCGCGGCTGGATTTTGTCGCCAAAGATTTCCACGGCAAGCGCCGCTACAGTTTCAGCCAGACCGAGGTCGTTTGTGGTGTAGTGAACGGGTTGACGCGCCAGAGTGCAGCCATCGCCTATTAGGTGGCCGAGTAGCGCCAATTCGGCGTTGGTCATCGTAGTAGCGGTAGGGCCGGGCAGGTGCCGGGGCAAGGCCAGGCGCGTCCCTGGAGCCATTTCATCGAGACGCTGCCAGCCATGTATCGTCAGGAACTTATGATTGGCCGTGGCGCGTACAGTACGCCCAAGCCGTGTCTTCAGCCGGTAAACAGGCTTGCGCCCCGTCGAGAAAGCGCGAAGCACGGTGGCGGGTTCCAACTGCCAACTCTGCCGGTTGAGAGCCAGCACCTGGAAGCCCGACTGCCCGGCCAACTGCTCGATAGGCTTGTACACGCCTTCGTCGGGCAGATAAACAGGCGTTTCACCGCCTATACAGCCAGATTCCCTCAGGTCTGAGAGCATTGGCACGTGGCTGGTGCGGCTCTCCACAGCGCGGGATAGCTGGGCGCACGCTATTACCGGGATATTCAGCTCGCGGGCCATCAGCTTGATGTTGCGGCTGATCTCGGTCACTTCCTGAACGCGATTGCCGTCCTTGCGCGAGGTGCCCTGCATTAGCTGCAAATAGTCAATGATGAGCATGTCCACACCCACCTCGGCCTTGAGACGCCGCGCCTTTGATCGCAATTCGCTGACCGAGAGGCCCGCGCTATCGTCTATGTAGATCGGCATGCTCGCCAGGCGACCTATTGCATCCGACACATGCACCCAGTCGTCATCGGTGAGATAACCGAGGCGCAAACGCTGGCTGTCCACCCCCGTCTCGACGGCAAGCAGGCGCTGGACAAGCTGCTCGCGCCCCATTTCCAGCGAGAACACGCCCACGTGCTTGCCCTTCATGGCGGCGTTGTGGGCCATACCCAGGGCGAGAGAGGTCTTTCCAAAGCCCGGACGAGCTGCCAGAATGATGAGATCGCTGGGCTGGAGGCCGCCGGTCACTTCATCGAGGTCGTGGAAGCCGGTGGGCACGCCCACCAGGGAGCCGGGATTGTGCTGGATTTGCTCGATGCGGTCGTAGTATTCGTTGAGCACCTGCTCTATCGAGGCGAATTCCTGGTTCGCGGTGCGCTGCGATACGGCGAACAAGAGCTGCTCGGCTTTATCGAGCACCGTCGTGACTTCCTGCTCTTCCGAGTAGCCGAGCGCGGCGATCTCACCACCTGCCGAGATGAGGCGGCGCAGCACGGAGCTACGCTCCACGATATGGGCGTAGTATTCGACGTGTACCGAGGTGGGAGTGCGGTTTACCAGACCGACGAGATAGCTGGAGCCGCCTATGTTCTGCAGGCGACCGCTTCGTTCCAGTTCGGCAGACAGCGTAACCGGGTCGGGTGGCTCACGGCGGGTATAGAGGTCCATAATAGCCGCAAAGATCCAGCCGTTCGCTTCTCGATAGAAGTCCTCCGGGCGCAGGAAAGGGGCTATTTTGATAATTGCGTCACGGTCGAGGAGGAGAGAACCTAGCACAGCCTCTTCGGCTGCAAGGTCGTAGGGCACGGGACGCGCTAGCATCTCCTGGGTTGCCATTGCCATAGATACCTCAATAATTCCTAATCCCTAATTCGTAATTCTTAATGGAGATGAGCCAAATCGAACTAAGAACCAGAGATGCGGCAAAATGACATTTGACCCGGAGACACCGCCGATAATGTGTAATGCTTAATGCTTAATTACAGATCACGATGCACAATTAAGCATTAAGCATTACACATCAAGCATTCCCTATGTAGGATTGGCTTCGACTTCCTGTTCAGCTGTGGCTTCGGTGGCCGACTGGCCCGTGCCTGCCCCACCCTGAGGGCTGCCCGCAGGCTCCTCGGACGCTCCGGCCACATTGCCACCAAAGGCTCCTGAGGCTTCCGGCGCTACTTCCACCTGGAAGGAGGCGACTATGCCACTACCAAAGTCCGCGGTGGCGGCATATGTGCCTGTGCGGTGGATAGCCTCTGCAAGCTCTATCTTGCGGCGATCAATCGTGATACCAAGCTGCTTCGTAGCGGCATCCGCTACGTCGGCTGCGGTCACTGAGCCATACAGGCGGTTCTCAGAGCCGGTACGGGCCCGAATCTTGACAAGTTTGCCATCCAGGACAGAAGCGGTCTTCTGAAGGTCCAAGCGCTGCTTGTTCTCCTTGCGAGCGAGAGCTTCGGCCTGGGTCTCAGCCTGCTTGATCGAGCCACGGGTTGCCGGCATAGCCAGCTTCTTAGGGATGAGGTAGTTGCGAGCGTAGCCATCGGCCACTTCCTTAATTACGCCTGCCTCGCCCACGCCGGGCACACTCTGGGTCAAAATAACTTTCATTCGGGGGATGCTCCCTCTTCTTTTCTGAGTCAAGGGGGTGAATCCTTGCCTCGAATTATACCATAAGGCCACACTGCCACCCCGTATTGCACTCGGTTTGCACAGGTTGTCCACGTTGTGGGGCACTAAGGAAAGGATTCTGAGGTGAGGATGTGGAAAACAATCGCAGACTGCATTCGCAGTTGACAAGATCATGGCCCGAAATCGGAAAGCCCACCAGTACTTCCTTCCCACCCCCCTCTTCCCTTTGTCCCATTTTTGGTCCTAAGCCGTTCTTTCTGTGCTATACTCAAACCATTAGGAGAGTGGTGCTATGTGCGCCAATCTCCCCATCCCTACACTTACCGAGCCACGCGATTTCATGCCCAGTATGCATCTGTTGGATAATCGCCTCTCTCTTATTCTTACTGCATAATTCTGTATATTTCGCTACAAAAGCTTTTTTTGAGGGGACCCTATATGGCGGGTAATAAGGCGATATACGATACCGCGATGAAGCGGGCCCATGATTATGCGTGGGCTAACCATTGGGACCGTGCCATCAAGGAGTACGACCGGGCGCTCTCCGAGTTCCCGAACGATCTCACAGCCGGGCGCAATAAGGCCCAGTGCCTCTTCCGCCTACGACAGTGGCCCGAGGCCCTGACTGCATACGACAGCCTGGTTCAGCACGACCCGACTGACCTCTTTGCCATCAACCGTCTTGCCGAGATTTATCTCGCTGTGGGCCAGCAGGACAAAGCCAGCGGCACCTACTTCCGCCTCGCCGACCAGTATGCCACCCAGCACCAGTTCCACGAGGCGATACGCGCTCTCCGCGATCTAGCCCGTGCCGTGCCCGACAGCCGCGAGGCACATGTGCGCCTGCTGCATCTTATACGAGAAGTGGGAGATCGTTCAGCCGAAATAGTGGAGCATATATCCCTGTCGCGCATTGCCCTTGATGCTGGCGACATAGCCGAGGCCCAGAGCGAAGCTGATGCCGCCGGCGCGCTCGACCCGGAGAATGCCGACGTGCGACGTTGGAGCTACACCGTGCGCCGCCGCATGGCCGAGATGAACGCCACCGGCAACTTCGCGGGGGATAGCGACGCGACGGGCCGCATGACCTCAGCTATCGGCATGGCAGCGATCCAGCAGGGGGAACAGGACCCCCAGGAAGCCTTGGAACTGCTAGATAGGGCCACCTTAGCTCAGAACGAAGGTGATTTCCGCTTGGCGCTAGAGCTTTATGATCAGGCTATACGAGCGGGGGCCAAACGTGCTTCTGTTTTCTACGGCGCGGGTCTCCTCAATCAGCAGATGGGTCGCCCTGAGATGGCTATCCCGCTGCTGGAGCGAGCAGGCAAAGACCCCGAGTTCGGCATTTCGGCCAACTATGCGCTTGGACAATCCTATTCGGCGTTACGCAACCACCCGCAGGCGGTGCTGGCCTTCGAGCGTGCCCTGGGGATGGTCGTGGTAGCCAACCTTACACGCGCCGAGGCCGATGAACTTATAGAGCTGTACACGTCCGCTGCTGAGGCCAACCTGGCCGACAACAACTCTGGACGTGCTTCCTCTCTGTATAACAACCTCGTAAAGATAGTCAAAGAGAAGAAATGGTCGCTTCCCCAACTCTCCGAGCTTGAGAAAAAAGCGAACGAACTCTATAACAGCTCGATTATGAGCAAGCTCGACGGCATCAGCAAGGGCAGCAGCATGCTTGGCGCAACATCGCCCGTGACTATCTTCTCAACCGACCCTGCTTCGTCCTCGCCCAAAACCTTCGAAGCCACCAGCATCATCTACGGAGGGCCTGCCGACGCGACCAACCGCCTCTCCGGGGGCGCTACGTCCGTTGTGGGCACAGCATCCATGGCTACCTCGGCTATAAGCTCCACCCAGGGCACTATGCCGATCACGGACCCGGCTGATGAGATCGAGATCAAGAAGTACAGCACAGACATAGCGACTACGATGATGAGACAGCCGGGCAGCAACCTGCGTACTATCACAGAGTACTTGCGCGCCGCCGACCTTAATCAGAACAGCGGCTCGGAGATGGAAGAGAAGCTACCCTTCGGACATGAAGTCGAAAACGCTGACCTCGACCCGTTTGATAGCTCGCAGCTCCCCACCGCCAACCCCCATGCTCATACCTTCACCACGCTCTCGACGCATGCGCTCCTGGGCCTGGAAGCGCAGAACATTGTCGTGCAACGCGCCATTGCCGAGGCCGAATTTGCCATGCACCAGGGCCTGTGGGACGTGGTCATCGACTCGGCTATGGCGGTAATAGAGATGGAGCCTGAGTACCTGCCCATCCACATCATTATGGGCGACGTGTACCTGGCCCAGGGTAAGAGCGAGGAGGCGATCAACAAGTATCAGACGGTGGTGGACTCCTACATGGCGCGACAGGACCCTGATAGCGCCGCCGAAGTATGCCGCCGCCTGCTCGACTTGCAACCTGACAACCCGACCTTGAAGAATCGCATGGGCGTGCTGCTGATGGAAGCGGGCCGTGTTGATGACGCAGCCGAAGCCCTCCTGAGTTCCCCTGAGAGCCTATATAGGGCAGGTGAATATGAGCGCGCTCTGGAAGAAGCAACCTCCCTCAAGGTGCAACTGCCGAACTCATCGCAGGTGGCGCTGGCGGTAGGCACCTACCTGACGGCGCTGGGCAGAAAGGGTGACGCGCTCTCGGAACTGAGCCGCGCCCTCACTCTCGACCCCGGCAACAACTTGGCCCTGGCCCGACTCTATATCCTGCTTGCGAATACGGGTGATCCCGCCGAGTGGGACGCGCTGCAGAGCCTCACCGAGCGGGCGTCGAGGGATAACGGCGATAATCGCCTTTTCATGGAAGAGTTGCATGCAGCCATCAAGCAGGGCGCTGTGCCCAGCATCTTCTACGGCCTGGCGGTGCTTGCAGAGCGCGTAGGGCTTACCAACATTGCCGCCGACGCGCTGGACGAAGGCCTGTTGCAATTGTCGCTGACGGAGACCGGGCATATAGAAGAATCTTGGCTGCTGCTAGAGATATTAATGTCGCAGAACCGTGCCAATCTTGCCCTGAACGCCAGGGACTGGGGAATGGCCGCGCAGCAGTATACCCGCGCACTCAGCCTCATCAACGGGGCGGGAGTGGACGAAGAAGGACACCCGAATATCGTGTCGCCCAGACCGCAGTACAGCTTTGTGCGAATTGCGGACCTGTCGCAGATATATTACGGCCTTGCCGAAGCCCAGGCATCGCAGAGCAACTGGGAAAGCGCGACAGACGCCCTTACCTCGCTCAAGAAGCTCATGCCGCACGACCAGTCGGTGTACACGCGGCTGGCCGACATCTACTTTAGGCAGGGCCAACTCGGCCAGGCGCTCGGCGAGTTGAACGACCTGCTCGTCTTCTACCAGAAAGGCAACGAGCACGAAAAGACGCTGGAGACGCTGGGCCATATGGCGCGGCTGGCTCCCAACAACGTGCCGGTGCGCCGCAAGCTCGCCGACATGTATATCAAACTGGGCATGACCGACTATGGCTTGACCGAACTGAACACGCTAGCGGAGCTACAGTTGAAGGCAGGCCAGCTGAAGGACGCCATGCGCACTTATCAGAAGGCGGCGGACATGCACTATACGCTGGGCCGCCACGAAGAAGCATTGGAGATTTATGGCCGTGTGGTACGCATCGCCCCGCGTGACATCGAGGCTCGCCAGCAGCTTATCAACATGTTCGTGCAGTCGGGCAAGATACAGGAAGCAGTCCAGGGAGAGCGCGCGCTGGCCGACCTGTTTATCGGAGATGGCTACACAGAGGAATCGATCTCGGCGTTGCACCAGCTACTGGCCCTCTCCTCCGAGGACGTGCCTGCCCACCATAAGCTGGCACAGCAACTGATGGCCCTGGGCAGATACGGCGAGGCAGCCCGCCTCTACGGTCGCCTCTTGCGCCTGGAACCGGACAACAACCGCAACGAGACGATGCAGACAGAGATGCTGCGTATGGCGAAAGAGGCACAGTCCGGCAGCACCGGCGACACCAAGCCACGCGCAGGCAAGCAGAAGCAGATGGTTTCGGCATCGAGCAAGCGAGGCTAGGTTACTTCACATCAGCAAGGATAACTAAAAAGAGGGGGTATGACGTTTGTGCATACCCTCTCTTTTTATTTGTAAGGCTCGCCCAACCACAGGCTTGGGTGTACCTTCGCCGGGTTGGGCAAGTGCAGGCGGGTGAGCAAGGATACGAGTACCTGCCCGCTTCGAGTGAGGCGTTTGTCTAATCAGCTATTATTCCTTTGATGACTCGTCGCTTATTAAGTTTCTAAACAGGCTCTTACATCGTTCAAGGGGCTGCCTGATGGGGCTCCAAGGCAGGAGAATAAGTCGCAAATGTGGGCTTCTTGACAGTTATGGATGGAATAGGGATGGAATACGGATGGTAAAGTATATATTTGAGCTTTTAGCGTAGAGGCATTTAAGGTAAGACGTATCTTGTTCCTTTACCTGCCCCAACCGACTGCAGATGCTCTGGTTGCATCTTCAGCAGCAACCACTTTGCCTGGCCTTCCCTATATCCTAATAAGCGCATAAGAGTGCCCCGCGTTATATAGCCATGTTCTCTTACATACTGCAGAACGCGCTCCTCCGGCGTTTCTGCAAATGTGGTCGCCACAATGTCGGGTATGTTTAGGGTGTAATAAGTCCACCTGCCTGTATTATGAGGTTGTACAAGTTCTACATCGACCAGACCTCTCAATTCTCTATACGCACTTTGAGCATCGACCCTATTGAGTGTTTGGTACACCTTGTTCGTAATCCGCTCTCTTTGCCTCAAAAAGACGAGGGCAAGGCGTTGTCGGTCGTTTAATGGGTAAGCAGCATACTGGTTTAGCCATGATATTGACTCGGGACTTAGCAAGGTATGGTTATAAAATATTACCCGAAAAGAATTGCGCTTATCCTCAAATTTGGGTGGGGCTAGGTTAGCGCTCCGCATGGCATCGAGCATGAGGTTGATTCCACTGCCTCGATTCTCGACAACATGTAAATCCTCCAGCACCCGCATCAGCCACCGGTTACGGGTAGAGTATTCAGAGTCCAAAGTCTCCTCTGTCACATTACCATACAATCCACCTGGGCTGTGGACCTCAAGCCTATCTGCAAAGAGCCTTACTGTATGTAACTGCCTCGAACATAGTGGCTGTAATCTCTATGTACGGCGGCATTAGCCAGGACCTCTCGAATTGCATCCTCCGGATATTCTGGTACATCCTGGCGTAACATGCCTGTAATCAAACTACTTTGTCTTATTGAGGCTAATATGTAATTGCCGGCCTGTACCGCCATTTCCCGCATGGGTCCCTCAAACTTTCGGTTATCCAAGAATCGCGCACCATTTGGCCCCTTCTCCTCTTCAGTAGTACCATAAAATTGCAGAAACGTTATCATTAATTGAGGTTCGTACTCCTGGGGATACCTGCCAAAGACCAGCAGCCCAGTTAGGGTAGGACGTAGTACGCTGTCTATCAACTTAACTATTCGCAGTTGAACCATTACCTGCT
>JBBSIK010000042.1:0-11439 GCA_038232115.1 Chloroflexia bacterium | reverse complement strand
GACCTCGATTACGGGTACGTAGAAGTCTCCACCGATAGCGGAGCCACATGGGATACCCTGAAGGGTACTCACAGCACAGGCACCAATCCCAATGGCAACAACCTGGGCAGCGGCTACACCGGCAAGAGCAAGGACCGGGTGGGCGCCGACAACAACGGCTGGCTCCGGGAAGAGATAGACCTGAGTCCCTACGCAGGCAAAGAGGTGCTGTTACGCTTCGAGTACATCACTGACGACGGCTATAACGCAGGTGGCATGGCAGTAGATGACATCTCGATCCCCCAACTTGGCTACAAGGATGATGCCGAAGCCGAAGATGGGTGGCAGGGGGCAGGCTTCGCACGTGTGCCCAACAGGTTGCCGCAGACCTACTCTCTGTCCGTCATCAAGTACAAGTCCGATGGCTTCGACATCCAGCCCGTGCTGGTGGACCCTACCGGTGCTGCCAACTTCACGATAGAAGGGCTGGGCGGACCGGCAGGCCCCTACACTAAGGCGGTGCTGGTCATATCGGCTACGACCCTGCACAGCATACAGCCCGCGAAGTACGAGCTAAATATTCGGGCGAAATAGGACGTATTGCGGCTAGTCTGAGTTTTAGTTTCGCGCACACTAGAGGCTGTTATGGATTTCACAGGATGAAGTGGTAGAATGGGTGATAGAACAAGAAGAGGTTCAGCGCAAAGCATATCCCAGTCGCACTTTGCAATGCACTTCCGAGAGTGGCACATGCGCAGGGTACGATGGTGCCCAGAAGCGCAAAGGGAGCAAAATGCATCTGGCTGTAGACACGCGAGGAGTAGGGGATTTGTGTAGGTTAGAGAGGATGTTCAATGCCTGCCCGTAAAATGCACGTTGACGAGGTGGATATCGACGTATCGCTTGTACGCTGGTTGCTCACGGCGCAATTCCCCCAGTGGGCAGACCTCTCCATCAAGCAGGTCAAGTCGGCTGGAACAGACAACGCGATATACCAGCTTGGCAACGATATGTCCGTGCGACTTCCCCGCATCGCCGGGGCCACCGGGCAGGTGGAGAAAGAACACTACTGGCTGCCGAAACTTGCCCCGTTCCTACCCCTCGCCGTCCCTCTCCCGCTCGTCATGGGAGAGCCGGGCGAGGGTTACCCCTGGCATTGGTCCGTCTACCGATGGCTCGAAGGTGAGAACGCGAGTATGGCGCGTATAGCCGATCCATGCCAGGCGACAATGGACCTGGCACATTTCACTATCGCCCTACATCAGATAGACGCCACGAATGGGCCGTCGGCACGCCGCGGTGTGCCCCTGATTATGCAGGACGCTGAGACCCGCGCCGCAATAGCAGACCTGCACAGGCAAGGCGTGTTTGATACCGACATGGCGACGACTGCGACGCAAGCATGGGAAGCAGCACTTCAGGCGTCCGAGTGGGACCTGGAGCCAGTCTGGGTGCATGGTGACCTGCTGCCAGGGAATCTGCTGGTCAAAGGAGGTCGCCTAAGTGCCGTCATTGACTTTGCGGGCCTGGGCGTGGGTGATCCGGCATGCGATTTGATGATCGCATGGGGGCTGTTCTCTAGTGAGAGTCGGGATGTATTCCGTGAAGTGTTGGGGGTAGATGACGCGACATGGGCGCGAGGTCGAGGCTGGGCGTTGTCCCAGGCGCTAATCTTCGTTCCATACTACCTGGACACTAACCCTGTTGGCGTTGCTGACGCCCAACGCGCAATTGCTGAAATCCTCGCCGACCAGGCTATGAGCTAGAGCCTATCATTCGGGGCTTGCAAGGAATCGAGTGGGTAGCCTCATCTCTACGATGAATAAACCGTTTCGACTATTCTCCCAGTCTGGTTTGCACCAGCGGAACGACCTGCGCCAGGGCCGTGTCGAGCGCAGAGGGGTCTTTGCCTCCGGCCTGGGCCATGGTGGGGCGACCACCGCCTCGGCCTCCTATGGTGGGCGCGATCTCCTGTATGATGTCGCCTGCGCTCAGCCCTTTATTCACGGCATCCTGCGTAATCATCGCCAGAAGCTTGGGCTCGCCATCTATGACGGCTCCCAGCACTACGACGCCCGAGCCGATCTTATCGCGCAGGTGGTCACCTGCCTCTTTGAGGGTGTCCATGCTCGATGCCGATGTCCTGCCAGTGAGCACCGTGACACCGCCCACCTCCTGCATTTGCTGCGTCATACCCCCGGTTTCGCCCCTCGCTATCTGCCTCTCCATCGCTTCGATGCGCTTCTGGGCGTCGCGTAGCTGACTCTGTAAGGCATCCACCTGCTCGACGGCGCGGGTGGCATTTCCGCCGGCTCCCACGCGGGCAGCGACATTGTTGAGCATATCGCGTCGCTCCTGGGCATATTCGACGGCGGCTTCCCCTGTTACGGCCTCGATACGGCGCACGCCCGAGCCTATCGAGCCTTCATACGTGATGAAGAACAGGCCGATCTGGCCGGTGCGCCCCACGTGGGTGCCTCCACACAATTCTCGACTCTCGTAGCCGGGGATGCGTACCAACCGCACTACATCGCCATACTTCTCCTCAAAGAGGGCCATCGCGCCCATGGCTACGGCATCTTTGTAGGACATTTCATCGGTCTGCACCGGATAATCATCGCGTATCTGCCTGTTGACAATGCGCTCTACCGTGGTCAGATCGTCGTGGATGAGTGCCGAGTTGTGGCTGAAGTCGAAGCGCAGACGGCCCGGCTCAACAACGGAGCCTTTCTGGTGGACGTGGGTGCCCAGCGTGTCGCGCAAGGCCTTGTGCAGCAGGTGGGTAGCAGTGTGGTTACGCATGGTGGACCAGCGCACGCCTTCCGGCACGTGGGCCACTACATCTGCTCCGGTACGCAAAGTACCCTCCGTGATGGTGCCGCGATGCACAATGATACCGGCCACCGGGCGTTGTGTATCTGTTACCTCCATGCGCCCGCCATGCCACGTGAGCGTGCCCCGGTCGCCCACCTGCCCGCCACTTTCGGCGTAGAAGGGTGTCTGGTCGAGAATAACTTCCACATGGCTGCCCTCGCCTGCGAGATCAACGGGGGAGGGGCTAGAGACTAAGAGCTGAGGACTGGGATTAGCTCCCTCACTCCTCGTCCCTGACCCCTGACCCTCAGCCCCTATCACTAGTCCCAACACCCTGGCGTGAGCGCCTTCTAGCCGGTCATAGTCGTATCCGAGGAAGCGGGTAGGCTGGTTGCCAGCGGCTTGCTGGTAGATGTCGAGGTTCTGGCGGTCCTTTGCTTTGAGAGTGGTGGTCTCTTTGCTGCGACGACGTTGGGCGTCCATCTCCTGGTCGAATACGGCATCATCCACCTGAAAGCCACGAGCCACAGCCAGATCGGTGACGAGGTCGCGGGACAGGCCGTGCGTATCGTACAGGCTGAACATCTCCGTGCCGGGTAGGGTATCACCTGGGCGCAGGTTGAGTGATGAGACGACCTGGTCGAAGCGTACCATACCTGCAGCGAGCGTCCTACCGAAACTCTCTTCTTCCTGAAGGATGTGGGTCAGGATGTACTCGCGGCGCTGGCGAATTTCGGGATAAACGTTGCCCATGTTGCTAATGATGATGTCGGCGATCTTGCTCATGAAAGGCTCATTGAGACCTATACGGCGACCATATAGCATGGCACGGCGCATTACGCGTCGCAGCACGTAATCACGCCAGGTATTGCCGGGGGTCACTCCATCACCTATCAGGAAGGTGCTGGCGCGAGTATGGTCGGCGATCACGCGGTATGCGACGATCTGCTCATTCATCTGCTCGATAGGGTGTCCGGTAAGCGACCGGATAGCCTCCATAATGTAGGTAAACAGGTCGGTCTCGTAACTCGAGGTGACCCCCTGCATAACCGCAGCCATGCGCTCCAGACCCATGCCGGTATCAACGCCGGGCTTTTCGAGCGGCACCATCGAGCCGTCACCAGGCTGGTCGAACTGCATAAAGACGAGGTTCCATATCTCGAAGAAGCGGTTTTCGTCCGTGCCTGGATTACTGCCGTCCTCACCACGCTCCGGATAAAAGTCCCAGTAGATTTCGCTGTTGGGACCGCACGGGCCTGTGTCGCCCATAGCCCAGAAATTATCCTCGGCTCCAAGGCGTGTGATGCGCTGGGGAGGTATGCCCGTCACCTCCTGCCAAAGATGGAACGACTCGTCATCATCCAGGTAGATAGTGGGCCAGAGCCTCTCGGCGGGCAAGCCGAAGCCCCCTTGCTCCTGTGGCGAAGTGAGTAGCGTCCAGGCGTACTGGATAGCTTCGCGCTTGAAATAGTCGCCAAAGGAGAAATTGCCCAGCATCTCGAAGAAAGTCTGGTGCCGTATAGATGGGCCGACGTTTTCCAGATCATTGTGCTTGCCGCCTGCGCGCATACACTTCTGCGAGGTCGTGGCTCGCTTGTATGGCCTCGTCTCGTTGCCCAGAAACACGTCCTTGAACTGGACCATGCCCGCCGTGGTGAAGAGCAGGGTAGGGTCGTTGGAGGGCACAAGCGAGGAGGAAGGCACGTGGATTGAGCCTACCTTCTCGACAAAGAAGCGGATAAAGCGGTCACGTATCTCGCCGGCCGCCATGAACTGGGGTGATGGGTACTGGGCGTTGGGTGTGGGGTCAATAGTCTGAGTCATGGCTCCTGGCGCTCCGTCGCCGGTATTTGACAGATTTGTTCTGCTGCCTGGCTTCTCTACTTAATGTTAATGGCGGCTTGAGTTAGGTAGAATACAGAATATTGTACTGGGCGGGCGGGAGCAGCGTCAAGGGACGGTAGTAGGAAGCCGGTGTAGTGCTCAGGGTTGAGTGTGCTGTGAGACGGAACATTTCCGTATTGTTTATCGTTGCTGCAACAGAACAACCGCACTCTACCGTCCGCATGATGAGGAGAATAACTTGAACAAGCTTGTAGTAACTCTAACTGTTGCTTGTGTGTTGCCTTTGGCGCTCGCCACCTGCGACTCTGACGCGCCGCAAGCGCCAACGCCTACTGTGGGCATCTCCACGCCTTCTTTCACCGCCACTTTATCTAGCTCGACATCCCAACTGAGGACACCCATTCCTCCGCCTACTCCCGAAGGCAATTGGCTGGCGACAGTCCTGCCAACCTGGACACCCGACAGCCCCGGCGCAACACCTGTGCCGGGCGTGCTGCGCCTGCCCAGTAGCGGTAGAGTGAAACCGGGCCAGACCTACATCATCAGCATTTATACTCACTGCGGCCTTGATTGGAACGTGGATTTCGACGGCAGCTTCTGGGATGCAGCCGGTCCGGTACGCGGCACCGACGGCAATGCACCTCCCGGCGTGGGCAATCCCAGCCAATTGGGCACTATGACCCTCATAGACGCTGACCTCGCGCACTTCGCGTTTCCCCCTGTTACATACACCGGTCTCGATAACCGGCAAACTACGCTCCCCGGAGGTTCGTTCGATTTTACCCGGCACATAGGGCCTAAATATGTCTTGGGTTGCTACTAGAGCGTGTCGCAGGCTGCTAATTCATAACGCTGAAGTAAGGCCGCTTTTGTGACAACACAACCGCCTATTATGTTGACAATGATACTGCCCAGTGATATAGTGGCCCTGTTATTGGTGGATAGCGAAATAGGGCATGAGGTGAACAGGATGCGGCCAGCTATGTATGCGTTCCAAAGTGGCGGCAGACGAGACAAGGATGTGAGCGGCGGTCTCGGTGATGACGAGCTATTGCTGAACACAGCAGCTAATACTGGCGATGGAGACCCACACTCCGACTCGAGCGATACGCCGGCCAGCAATACCGCTATACTGGACGACGGTGGCGTGCGCCCTGCCGCCGTAGAAGGCAAGCACAGGGGCAAAAGCGTCAGGCGCGGAGGTTCGTCCACTGAACGCTTCGAGATCACGCGGGACCGGCCTATCTTCACCCTGTCGGTGGCAGCCGACCTGCTGGGCCTACACCCACGCACGCTACGCATTTACGAAGAGAAGAAGCTGGTAATTCCCTCTCGCACCGAGGGGAACCGCCGCCGGTATTCGCAGCGTGACATCGAGCGATTCCAGTTTATACGCTTCCTCACCGGCGGCGGGGTCAATCTGGAGGGCGTACGTATCATCCTCGATATGGCTGAAGAACTCCGCAAGCTGGGCGGCGACCCATCGGCGATCATCGAGCGTAATTTGCAGTCGTTCGGCGAAGGTGACCAGTAGCCCCTGCATGGCTCCGACTATCGTTCGTTACCCCATGACCGCCGCCCATGAACGGTAAAGAATTCATCACAGTAGCGAAGTCCACCGTGAGGGAGTTTGGCAAGGACGACGTTGGCTACCTGGCCGCCGCGCTCACCTACTATGCCTTCTTCAGCCTTTTTCCCCTTATACTGTTGGCCGTCACCCTCACCGGTATTTTCTTTCACCCAAACGATGTCTACAACTTTATTTTCACCCAGCTAGGCCTCGCCCCTGGTCTTGCCAAGTTCATGTCGGGTATCTTCGACGACACACTATCCAACCGCAATAACGTGGGCTGGTCCGCGCTGTTCGGGGTGGTCATACTCATAGTTACAGCGACCGGAGCGTTTGATGCGCTCGATAAGGCGATAAACAGAGCGTGGAACTCCGAGCGCGTGCCCACCCTGGTTGTGACCAAGCTCACCAGCCTGGCGATGATGCTGGTCATGGGTGGCCTGCTGCTCGTTTCGCTCATCATGTCGGTCTCCCTGACGACCGTGCGTACTTTCACGACCGCCCGACTTGGCGAGGTGCCAGGAACGCAGATAGTATGGGCGTTGGTCAACTTTGCCGCTTCTACTGCTATTGTCTTTCTCGTATTCCTGATAATCTACCGCTTCATCCCGCGCTGCGATCTCACGTTCCGCGATGTGTACCTTGCCGCCCTGCTTGCAGCCCTTGTGTGGGCCGTCGCCAAGGAGGGATTCGCTCTCTACCTGGGATCTTCGTTCGCCCGCTACAGCACTCTATATGGTACGGTGGGTACCATAATCGCCTTGCTCACGTGGATATACGTGTCATCACTTATAATATTAACCGGCGCTGAATTCGCCGCCGAGACCACGCGCGTCCGCAGCTTGCGAAGTTCCATGTTAGAGCAGTCTGCCGGTGAGACCTCTCGTAGCCCGTGGTTTTCGTAGGTGCCGAGTTCGGCGTGGTAGCTATGTGATAGACATTGCAAGCGAACGCTGACATTGAGCCGGTTTGCAATATAGCCTGAATATAGCGACTCATCGCGGCTTTGTCATTCTCCGCTGCGCTCAGAGTGACAAAAGGCGGCTTGGTTGCTGTCTGGCTAATATTTTACAAACACGCTGTAGTAAATAGGTAATACAGATCCACAGACGGAGGTACTAACTGAATGGAAGAGGATATCGCAAGACGGCTGGTTAGAGGTGTGCTCACACTGGCGTTGACCACTGCCGCTACATGGCTTGCGGGGTGGTTGACGGAAAAATTGCTCGGCCCGGAGCCTCTGCTGGAAGATTAGGGCGAGAATCTACGCTTTTCCATGCTGAATTTCGGATAGGGGAGAGTTAATTTCGAGATGCGGCGTTCGATGTCGGGGTGCCTCGCTGATTTGCACATCCCTTCCCCATATAGAGTGGGCTTGACTGGCTATGGGGGCACGTCTATAATGAGCCAAATCACGCATATATGCGTAGAGGCCTGGCTCATGCTCTTTCAGCACCTTTCCCGACGCCGACAACCGCATAAGCAGCACCAAAAAAGCACTTCTGTCTCACCCGGCGGCAGTGCGTCCGCCTATGCTGCCTCTGGTTCTGCTGTCTCTGATGTGGAGATTGTGGCGAGCGCAATAGAGGCGGCTGGTATGATCGTGCTTGCTTCGCTGGCGTTGCAGGTGGGTAGGCCTCTATCGTGGATAGGCGGCCAGATACTGTGGATGCTCCAGCCGTTTGCTGAGGGATTCGGCATCGGCTCGCGTAAGTCGCCGCTGTCGGTGCCTGGCCTGGCTCATCTGCTGGAAAGCGATGGCGGGGTAGACAGCCTTGTAGAGCGTTTGGAGGCGGGCAGCAACAAAGCCGGAGCGCGGGAAGGTTGGAAGTAGCCTTATGGACATGAGCAACTTCCAACCTGCGTATGGCGATGCTCTTTATATTATGCTCGGCGTGCTGGTCGTGTTCCTGGTGCTGTTTGTCATCTACCTGTGGTCGGCGGGGTGGGCGCGTCCTGGCAAGGGTCGCGCTTTTCCACTTCGCATCATCCCAGGCTACGACGCCACACGCGAAGGACTTGCTAGCGCCGCCGAAACGGGCAACGCCGTACATACTTCGCCTGGCGCCGGGGGTGTAGGCTCAGGGGGTGTAACTACTGTCGCCACGCTAGCCGGTCTGAACATCGTCGAGTCGATGGCGCGTGTTGGCGCTATAACCGGCGCTCCCGTGCAGGCCACCACCAACGACGCCATAGCCTATGCGCTCACGGACAACGCTGTGCGCCGTGGGTACCGGCGGGCGGGTTGGTCGGTGGAAAGCGAGAACGCGGGAGCGCGCTTCCTGACTCACAATGACCCACTGGCATACGCAGCCGGTGTGTCCGATGTTGTGTACCAGTACAATGTGTCGCAGGCGGTGATGGCAGGGCAGTTCGGGCCAGAAGTGCTGCTCATCACCGAGGCGCAGCGGCGGCAGGGGGCACAGCAAATCGCAGGCTCCTCCGATGCTCAGGCTCTCGCCCTGATGACAATTACTACCGATCACACGCTGGTAGGCGAGGAGATATTCGCATCAGGCGCTTACCTGGAACGCCGCACCAGCCACGTCGCCTCACTGCTGGCCCAGGACGGCCTCCGCTGGATCATAATAGTGCTCATTATCGCCGGCTTCATCCTGGTCAACGTGCTCGGCAAAAACTGGCCGGACCTGTTTAGCCTGTACCCATGACAAACCGCCGCATCGGCTCCATCATAATACTGGTACTCAACCTTGCGCTGGCATACGTGGCGGGGGTGGTAAGCCTCGTGGGCTTTTTCACGCGAGGGCCAGTTGCCAATCTGGGTGGAACACTCGCGCAATGGGTGGCGGTACTGGTGGGCTTCGCGCTACTTGTGGGTCTTGGCACTCTCATCAAAGTGCATCTCACCCGCGTGGCGAAGCGCGACGAGGGGTGGCTCTACAGCCTGGTGCTGGTGGGTAGTGCGCTGGTGGTGGTGGGACTGGGCTTGCTTGGAGGCGGGCCGGGCGATGCCACCGTATCGTGGGTGTTCCAGTGGATATACCAGCCGCTGGGCGCTGCGGTGTTCAGCCTGCTAGCCTTCTTCCTGACGACTGCCCTGTTCCGCATGACCCACATGCGCAGCCGCGAGGCGATAGTGCTCCTGCTGATAGCTCTTGTCGTGATAATCGGCCAGGCGCCCTTCAGCAGCGTAGCACCCATAAACATCGTGGTAGGCGTCAAAGATTGGATCTTGCAATACCCAGCCCTGGCAGGCATTCGCGCCATCCTGCTGGGCGTCTCCTTCGGCGCAATAGCTACCAGCTTGCGCATACTACTCGGCTTCGATAGGCCGTATTTGGATTAGCTATTTCACGTAACACGTGGCTGATAACTGATAACTCGTATGGATATTGTCTGTCAAAACTGTGGCGCAACTAACCGTAACACCAGCCGCTTCTGCGCCAGGTGCGGCGAGCAGTTGCCCAACGAAGAAGCAACCGTAAATCAGCCTGCATCGGGCACGGGTGTTGACTTGCCCTGGCTGCGGGCGGTACAGGACCACGCCGTCAAGCAGACCGAAGACCTCCGAAAAACGTCGCTTGACTCCGCGCAGCAGGCGGTTGCGATGCCCGCTTCTCCGGTGTCGCCCGCGGAACAGGCGCAGTCTCAAGAAGCCACTGCCGTGCGGACGGGAACTCAGCAACCTTCCTCGGAGCCGCATGCGACACGTGAAGTGCCTCCACCGGAGTCGGGCCAGCCTGTGGTCAGTACGCCCCGGCCAATACGCGACTCGGTGCGAATAGTCGAGAGCGCGTCGCCGTCGGAAGAAGCGGCAGATACCCCCGATGCAGGCACTACCGCGCTACCACTCGATCCCAACGAAAGACCGCCGGATTGGGTCGTGGGTATACTCGAACCGAGCGCTACCCCGCCTGAGAACCCTACGGAACAGTACGAGCCGGAAGAGCTTGCCCACGTCATGCCGTGGGTGCATCCCGAACCCGGCGCGGAGTCACCTCCGGCCAGTGGCCCACAGAGTCTGCCGCCATGGCTGCGCGATGTTACCGTGCAGGAGACGCTCCAGTCCGCAGGCCCCGCGCCTGCGGATAGTCAGCCTCGCCCCCCTTCGCAGCCTGAGCTTGACGACTTCGCGCTGGAAGGCATCGAGCCATTTCTACCGCCCACCGTGAACGAAGAGGGCGCGGCGGCGCCGCCCACTCCGGCTGACAAGCAGCAGGAACAGGTGCCTACGTGGTTGCGTTCTATATCGGGTGGCACGCGCGGGGAGCGGAGCGAGGCCTCACTGACGCCTCAGTATCCAACGGAGACCGAGACCGAGCCTGCTCCTGTGCTTGCCGAACCGGTTGTTCGCAATATGCCGGTGCGCGCTCCAAGACCTGGCGCTGTGGACACATTGGCCACCCTGCTCCAGCCGGAAGCGCAGAATGCCCCTCGCCGTGTAGTTACAGGCGTTACTTCCAAGCTAACGCCCACCCTGGATGCCCCTGTTCGCAGGCGCGGCGCGGCGCAATGGCTGGTGCCCGACGGCCTCATCTATCTTGCGATACTGGTTGTGTTGCTTGCTGTGCTGATAGTGCGACCACCGTTCGGCGACATACCTGCCGCCCCCGCGCCCGATGTAGCGCAGTTCTACAATTCGATAGAGTCTGTGCCTGCCAGTAAGCCGGTACTTGTCGTCTATGACTGGGATGCCACGCGCTCCGCCGAGATGTCGGTGCTGTCGCAGGCAGTGATGCGCCATCTTATGTCACGCCATCTGAAGTTCGTAACGGTAAGCACCGTGCCGCAAGGTCCCGGTTTCGCCCAGCAGATAATCAGCACTGTCAGCGGTGATAACTCAGCCAACTACGGCTACAGCTACGGCACCGACTACCTTATCCTGGGCTATATACCCGGCAACGAAGCGGCATTGCGCTCTGCCGTGGATGACTTCTCGGCGGTGCTGCCCCTCGACTATATAAATCAGCAAAGGCTAAGTACCTTCTCGGTTTTGCAAGGCGGCAAGATCAAGGGTGCAGGCGATTTCGCCCTGGTGGTGGACCTGGCCTCCGACGAGGCTGAACTACGCAACTGGATAGAGCAGGTGGGCACTCGCACTCAGGTGCCCATAATCGCCGCCGTGCCCCAGGGCCTCGATCCGCTTGCCCGCACATACAGAGACGTACCCGGCTCAGGACTCAAGGCGCTTGTGAGCGGCACATTGGGCAGCCTGGCATATAATCGCCAACTGGCGCAGTCCGGCAAGAGCCTGGGCACTTTCGACAACG